>CACZSH010000040.1 GCA_902783785.1 uncultured bacterium
CATCGCATAATCCATAAAAAAGAATTAACACGAGGAAAAGGAAAAGGTATTTGGATTTATTGGGACTATATAGTCCCTTTTTTATTGCGTAAAATTTTAGAGTAAAGATAACTGCTAAATTTAATTTTATCCTTTGCTAAGTGAACTATAATTGATATTTTTTGTAATAAATAAAACAAAAGGCGATTCAAATGAACCGCCTTTAATGTTAAACTCCTTAATTAACGATTATGCTATACCTAATTGATGCATAACTGCTTTTTTCTTACCTAATTGACCATTACTTGTTTGAGTTGCTCCGTCTTTTATGCCCAAGCCAACATGACCGTCATCACCAAATTGACCAAATGGATTGCCACCGTCAGCTCCTGCTTTTTTAACACCTTCAACAGGTTGTCCTTGTTGTATACCTTTTATTCCATTTACTTTCTTTAAAAATGGATTTTCTATTCCTGTAATTGCACCAAAAGCCATATTTTATATCCTTATGTTTGTCTTACATATTTATAAACATGTTTTTTACCGGAAAATTGCCATGTTTTATAAGTATTGTTAAGCAATGTTACAAAAATATTATTTTTAGTTTATAATCAATTTATAAAATTTAATAATGAGGTATTGATTATGTTAATGAACGGAAAAAAGGGTATTATATTTGGTGTATCAAATAGCCATGGTATAGCATACGGTATTGCAAAAGAACTTTTTGAACAAGGTGCGGATATTGCTTTTACATATGCAGGCGAAGTTATGGAAAAAAGAGTTCGTCCTTTAGCAGAAGAAATGAATTCAAAACTTATTATGAGTTGTGATGTTACTAAAGAAGATGAAGTAAAAGCTGTTTTTGCTGAATATGAAAAAATTTACGGTAAATTAGACTTTTTGGTTCATGCTGTTGCTTTTGCAAATAGAGAAGATTTGCAAGGAGAATTTATAAATACCTCTAAGGAAGGCTGGGATACAGCTCTTGGAATAAGCGCATATTCACTTGTAAGTTTGTGTCGTGAAGCAAGACCTATGATGAATGAAAATGCTTCTGTTTTGGCTTTAACATATTTGGGTTCTGAAAAATATGTTGCAAATTATAATATTATGGGTGTTGCAAAGGCTACTCTTGAAGCATCTATGAGATATTTGGCAGTAGATTTGGCAAAAGTCGGTGCAAGAATTAATTGTATCTCTGCCGGCCCTGTTAAAACTTTGGCTGCAAAAGGTATTGGCGGATTTGACAAAATGCTTAAAGCTGCTACTTTAAAAGCTCCAATGCACAGAAATGTTTCGCTTGAAGATATTGGTAAAACAGGTGTATATTTGGCAAGTGATTTATCAACAGGTGTAACAGGTGAAGTTATTCACGTTGATTGCGGATGTCATGCAGTTTATGCTTCTATTGAAGAAATGGAAAAATTATCAGCAGAATAAAATTTTAAATATTTTTAAGCAATAAGTTGGGCTTTTAGCTCAACTTATTGCAAATTTTTGGTAATAGAAATATCAAGATTTTAAAATAAATCTTATAAATAACATTCAAATAAAAAAATTTTTTAAAGTAAGAATTTATTTTTTGTACCAAACACTAAAATTATTAATTTTGTTTTGTAAATCATCAAAATTACCGTTAAAATTTATACATCTGTCATCAATAATTAAGTAAGCAGGTTCTTTGACATTAGTTACATTATCAATATACTTATCAATACCGTTTTCTACAACCCATTTATAAACAAGCATGGAATTTCTTGTCGTAAAAATAACGACTTTAAATTTATGAGATAGATTTTTAATAAAATCAAAAGCACCGTCTTTGATAGGCGGAATATAATCTTTATCGTACTTACCGTCATAAGTATTTAAAACACCATCTAAATCAACTAATATTGTTTTTTTTAAAATAGCTTTCATATTATTTTATAATTATTCACTTTACTGATTATAAATTCATTATAATTTGTTAAATTTATTATTGCAAGTTGATAAAATGAAAACTATGAAAAATGTAGAATTAATAAAGCTTGGGCAAAAAATTAAATTTGAAAGAATGAAAAGACATTTTTCTCAAGAACAATTAGCTGAACTTTCCGGCATGTCAGTTCATGGTCTTAGTAATGTTGAAACGGGTAAAACAGATATTAGATATACAAATTTATTGATGATAGCAAAAGCTTTTGGTGTCAAACTTTGTGAATTTTTAGATTTTAATCTTTAAACCTTTGTAAATACTAAAAAGGCAATTTTTATATAAAAAAATACTTAAATAAATATAAGGAAAATTATATTAAAGTAATAGCATTTCTTGTTGCGGGCTGAAAGTCGGTCTGCATAGTTCTTTTGAACATATTATTAAGA
>CACZSH010000041.1 GCA_902783785.1 uncultured bacterium
ATGCCGTTTAGGTTTAACATATCCTGAAATCAACGAAATGCAAGTAAGAGCAATCTTCTCAGCATGTTGTGATTTGAAAAAAGAAGGTCATGATGTGAAACCATACGTTATGATTCCTCTTATCGGACACGTTAACGAATTGAAAACAGCAAAAGAAACATTAGTAAGAGTTGCTGATGAAGTTATGTCTGAAAAGGGCGTAACAGTTGATTACAAATTCGGTACAATGATAGAAATTCCTCGTGCAGCATTAACAGCCTATGAAGTTGCCGAATATGCTGAATTCTTCTCTTATGGTACAAATGACTTAACACAAATGACATTTGGTTACTCAAGAGATGATGCAGAAGGTAAATTCTTGAAAAACTACGTAGAACAAAAAATTCTACCTTCAAACCCATTTGTAACATTAGATCAAAAGGGTGTAGGCAGATTAATTGAAATGTCAATTAAAGAAGGTAAAGAAGTAAACCACTCATTAATCGGTGGTATCTGCGGTGAACACGGTGGAGATCCTGATTCAGTTAAATTTGCACACAAAATCGGATTAAACTATGTATCATGCTCACCATATAGAATTCCTCAAGCTCGCTTAGCAGCAGCTCAAGCTGTTATCGAACAAGGATGTCTTTGCTGCAAATAGTAAATAACTGAAATATTTACATATAGCAAAAAGAGATTGCGATATTATCGCAATCTCTTTTTTATTAAAAATTTATACTTTTACATGTTTGTAATATAATAGGCATGTAATAGTAGTAGGCAGAAAAAGGATATAAAAATGAGTAACATTCAAATTACTAAAGAAGTAGAAGAAATGTGTCCTATAAAAAGAGGTGTAAAAGGTACTCCTGCACCTATTCCTCAAGAAGGTGAATGGACAAAATGTAAAGAAATCAAAGATATTTCAGGATTAACTCACGGTTGTGGATGCTGTGCTCCTCAACAAGGTACTTGCAAATTAACTTTGAACGTAAAAGACGGTGTAATTCAAGAAGCATTAGTTGAAACTATCGGTTGTTCTGGTATGACTCACTCAGCTGCTATGGCAGGTGAAATTCTTCCTGGTAAAACAATTTTAGAAGCTTTAAATACAGACTTGGTTTGCGATGCTATTAATGTTGCAATGAGAGAATTATTTTTACAAATTGTTTATGGAAGAACTCAATCAGCTTTCTCTGAAAACGGTTTGCCTGTTGGTGCTGGTTTAGAAGATTTAGGTAAAGGCTTATGTTCTATGTGTGGTACAATCCACTCAACTAAGCAAAAAGGTGTTAGATACTTACAATTAACAGAAGGATATATCCTACAACTTGGTTTAGACAAAGATAACGAAGTTATCGGTTATCAATTTATTAACATGGGTAAATTCATGGATGCTATCAAGAAAGGTGTAAATCCTCAAGAAGCATATGATAAAAATATTGGTACATACGGCAGATTTGCAGATGCTGTAAAATATATTGATCCAAGAAAAGAATAGCGGATTTTGCGTAGGGTACCGTGTGAGCGTAGCGAACCCAACCCGAAGTAGCACGAAGCAAATGAATGGCAGTTTTGCCAAAGCAAAACGAAATGAATGCCAGCGAAGTGTGAAGCAATAATCCAAGACAGATATTTAACAAAACAGTTTATACAAAAATAATTAAAGAAGGAAAATAAAAATGACAGTAAAATTTGAAGGACAAGACAGACGTCAAGCAACTTTAGATAAAGTTTTACCGCAATACGGTTTTAACTCATTAGAAGAAGCTCGTGATTTATGTTTATCAAAAGGTATTGATGTTGATGCCATTGTAAAAGGTATTCAACCAATCGCATTTGATAACGCATCTTGGGCATATACATTAGGTTGTGCTATTGCAATTAAAAAAGGTTTAAAAAATGCAGCTGATGTAGCTGAAGCAATTGGATTAGGTTTGCAAGCATTTGCAGTACCAGGTTCAGTAGGTGATAGAAGACAAGTTGGCATCGGTCATGGTAATTTAGGTGCTATGTTGTTAAGAGAAGAAACAAAATGTTTCTGTTTCTTAGCAGGTCACGAATCATTCGCAGCTGCTGAAGGAGCTATTGGTATTGCAAGAAATGCTAACAAAGTTAGAAAAGAACCTTTAAGAGTTATCTTAAATGGTTTAGGTAAAGATGCTGCTTATATTATTTCAAGAATAAATGGTTTTACATCAGTTGAAACTGAATATGATTATAAGACAGGCGAATTAAAAATTGTTAGCGAAAAAGCATTTTCAGACGGAGAAAGAGCACAAGTAAGATGCTATGGTGCAGATGATGTAAATGAAGGTGTTGCAATTATGATTCACGAAGGAGTTGATGTATCAATCACAGGTAATTCAACAAATCCTACAAGATTCCAACACCCTGTAGCCGGTACATATAAAAAATGGTGCTGGGAAAACGGTAGAAAATACTTCTCTGTAGCATCAGGTGGTGGTACAGGTAGAACACTTCACCCTGATAACGTTGCAGCAGGTCCAGCTTCTTACGGTATGACTGATACTATGGGTAGAATGCATGGTGATGCTCAATTTGCAGGTTCTTCATCAGTTCCTGCTCACGTAGAAATGATGGGTGTTATCGGTATGGGTAACAATCCTATGGTTGGTGCAACAGTTGCTTGTGCCGTTGCTGTTTCAAAAGCTATGGCATAATTGTTGAAAAATATAATAAAAAAAGAGAATGTCTTTTGGGCATTCTCTTTTTTTACGAAACTGCTGATTTTTCAAAACAACTATTTAAATATTCAATCGTATTGATTTTTTCATTATACAAATAGTTAATAAAAGTAAGATAAGCCGAGTCAAAAGAAGTAATCAACATGTTAATTTCGAAACCATCAGTGCAAAATGGCTCGTAATCATAAATAACATAGCTGTTATACTTGCTTTTCCACTCCTTTCTTTCAACTCGGCTATTGTTTTCACTAACCACATTTTCAACCCAAGAAACAATTTCTTTGTTGACATTTTTTAGTTCAATAGATTTATACTTATTGTTAGAATAATAATTTTCCATAACTTTAAACCTTTACTATACAAAGTTTAAATGTAAAAACATATTAAATAATCCTACTAAAGTTTAATAACCATATTGTTGAAAAGTATAATTTTATCTTTATATAAATTTTATATATAAAGACAATTTTTATACAGATATAAAGATTATATAAAAATATTAAGAAAATAAAAAAATTTCATTATAATAATAATATAAATTAAAAGCAAATGGAGAAAATAATGGATAAAGTACAAGAAATTTTAACTAAATTAGAAACAGCAGATAACACAACAAAAAATCAATTAGAAAATGAATTAGTAAATATTGGAACTGAAGTTGTACCTGTATTGGTTGAACAATTACAAGTTGCAAAAGGCGTTAAAAGAGGTGTTGTAGCAATGACTTTAATTAGAATTGGTTCATCTGCAATATCTTATTTGAAACAAGCAGCTGATAAAAATGAAGATTTCAAATGGGTTGCTAAATATTTGGTTAATGAAATTGAATGTACTTGTGCAGCTTAATATGGATTTGAAAAAATATTAAAAAAAGACGATTGTTTAATCGTCTTTTTTTTGTGCGAATTATATACAATTTTAATGAAAATTTTTAATCCATTAATATGATAAAAATTTTATAAAAAATTGCTAGAATATTATTATGTATGATGTCGAACAAGTAATTGCAATAGAAGAAGATAAAGATCTAAAAAAAGTAGGTCTTGAATTAATGTTTATGACACCTCAAAAGTGCTTAAATGAGGAAGGTATAACAGCAGTGGAACTTGCTAAATTACTGGAAATGCCAATTGACACAGTAAAAAGAAAATTAGTAATTTTAAAAGATAAAGATATTGTACAAGTAAAAGGAATAAATCCAAAATATTGGAAATTTAATGAGTATAATTTTCAAAGAATGGATGAAGATGATGAAATCTTTAGATTGTTATGTAGTTTTGATGACGTAGATTTTGATAGATATTTTCAATATTAAATTAAAAGGAAACTCGACGTTTCCGTTTTTTCGACTCTCATTATGTTCGTGTCTCTATTCATGGGCAAAAAAAAACGGTGCCGTAGCACCGTAAATTTTGTATAGGGAAAGGTAGGGTAATTAAAATCTTTTCTTATTAGCCTCCAAATGTTTTGTATGAACCTTCAACATTGTCGCCTAATA
>CACZSH010000042.1 GCA_902783785.1 uncultured bacterium
CCAACTCAACAAGTTCAACAACAACCTGTGCCTCAACCAACACAACCGCAGGTTCAGCAACCGACTCAACAAGTTCAACAACAACCTGTGCCTCAACAAACACAGCCGCAGGTTCAACAACCTCAAAATTACATTGCAAAAAACGTTAATGAATTAATTAATAACAGAGCATATCATCAAATGCAAAATATTATTAATAATCAAATGAATAAACCTATTCAAAACTTTGTTCAAAATCAAATAATGCGTTCAAATGCTATGACAGGTGGAGCCGCAATGATTCATGATGAGGCTTTGCCACCGCAAAATTCGTCTACTCCTCAATCAAATTTTCAACATACTCCACTAAATATTAACAATAAATTACAGACTCAAATGCTTCATAATGCAAGATTTCAACCTATGATTGACTTAAGAGAAAATGTAAGAAGACATATAAGACAACCCCTAAATATGCCTCCAAAACCTCCGGTTGAACAAATTAGAGAAGAAGTTTCGCAAGAATTAAAGCAATTACAGCAACAAGAAATTGCTCAGCTTGCCGCAAAAGAAGTTTCAGCGAAAGTAATGCCTTCAAAAGTTAATTTGAGTGTTTTGAATTCTCAAATTCAAATACATAGCAGACAAGCTCTAAATAATTTGGTATTAGAGATGTCAACAGCTACTCGTCAAGGTATTACTGATACAAAACCAATTCAAGATACAATAAGTTTGATAAATGCTAGTATTTCAGCCTCATCACAAGATGATACTGCACTTGCAATTAAGAATTTAATGCTTTTATATTTGCCGTGGCTTCCTTTGGAAGAAGGTGTTGGATTCAAACTTGATGTAGAAACTAAAAAAGCTGAGCCTTCAAATGATGAAGATACTTCTATTTCAATAATGGTTACTACAAAAAATTATGGTAATATAAGTGCCGATATAAATTTAATTACAACTAATTCGGTTGATATTTTTATAACTTGTGATAAAACATTTCCTAAAGAAGAATTGTTAAAGAGATTAAGATCAGATAGTAAAGAGCATTCTATGACTGCTTCTATCGGTGTTGAAGAAGTTTCTCAAAAAGATGTATTAGCACCGGAAGTACAAAAAGCAAAAGTTAATCTATCAAATGTAACAACGATAAATCCATATTTATTATTAATGTCTCATTCATTTATAAGACATGCTATAGAAATAGATATAAATACTACAATGTACGGTCAACCGGCTGCATCATAATATAAGTCTCTACTGTTTCATTTTGTATAAGATACTCGCCATTGGATTGTAGTTCATATAATTGAGGATTTATAAGTGTATAATAAAATTTGAATGATGAATTACAAATTAAATATTTACTGCTTATTTTTAATTTGTTTAAACCTTTTGCTAAATCTAATTTTTTGATGTAATCTGCTTCATTTTCAATTTCTGTTCCGCTTAAATAAATTCTTAAACGAGGATATTTTTTTAAAAATAATGTTTTTGTTAGGAATAATTGAGTTACTACACTGTTTATTATCTTATAAAAATCTTGGAACATAAAAATCATATAATTCTTATCTCGTCGAATTTTTGCACTGTGATTAATTAAAAAAGCATTGGCAAATTCATTCATAATTTCAATGTCTATATTATTATCTCCAAAATCAAACCCACAAACTATTATAAAACCATTTAAATTTTTTAGTTTGTTATCTAACTTTTTTGAAATAAGCGTATTAAATTTTTTTTCTGATAAATTTTCGTACTGATTTCTGAAAAATTGAAAAATTATTTTTAAATTTTTTTCAATATATTTTGCTATTTTTCTTGTTGTTACAATTGTAAGAGCAATAATGATAAGAAGAATGAAAATTCTAATGGTAAAATCCAAATTGTTAAAACCTAAAATTTCAGAATTTAAAATATCATTTAAAAAAGGTATTTGCATTTGCGTATAATCAATTTGCAAATTACTTAAATCAATATTTTGTAGAAGTTTTGTATTATTCATTTTTATTTTTTGTCTTTATATTTTCTTTGTGATTTTCTATACCAATAATATATTGCTCTTGCAACACGGTAGCTGCTATGTCTTACTAATCCTTCTTTGCTTTCTTCAATTAATTTTTTATGAACTATAGTTACATCTATACTTTCTGAATCAACTTTTACAGGGAATTGACCAGCCTCTTGATATTTTTCAGCCATATTATCAGGTAAACTGTCATTTACAAGAACTGCATCAACTATTTTATTGCTGTTAGCATGTTTGTAAATAGCATTAAGGTGATCTGATACTTTGTAATCATCAGTTTCTCCAGGTTGAGTCATTATATTGCAAACATAAATCTTTTTAGCATTTGATTTTACTACTTCTTCTGCAATTTCTTTTATTAATAAATTTGGAATAACGCTTGTATATAAACTTCCTGGACCCAAGATTATTAAATCAGCATCTCTTATTGCCGCAATAACATCTTCTAATGCTTTACAATTTTCAGGTTCTGTAAATAATCTTTTAATTTTTTTGTGAGCTTCAGGAATATTACTTTCTCCATGAACAATTGAACCGTCTTCGTACTCTGCTGCAAGTTTCATATCATCAAGTGTTGAAGGTAGAACTCTTCCTCTTATTGATAGTACATTTGAAGATTCTTTTACGGCTCTTACCATATCACCTGTAATTGAACAAAGTGCCGTTAAAAACAAATTACCAAAACTGTGACCTTCCAAACCTTCACCTGTTTTAAATCTATATTGGAAAAGTTTTGTTATTAAGTCTTCGTTATCAGCCAATGCTGCAATACAGTTTCTTATATCACCAGGAGGTAAAACACCCATTTCTTCTCTTAATCTTCCTGATGATCCACCGTCATCACCTACGGTTACAACAGCAGTTATATTATTAGTAATATTTTTTATACCTCTTAACAACATTGATAACCCTGTACCACCACCTATTGCAACAATTTTAGGGCCTCTGTTTAATTTTCTTCTGCGGTATAAATATTCTAATAAATGTCCTTTTGCTTTTGGGCTTTGAACATCAAGTATTGTAAGATTTGTTTTTTGCCAGCCTTTAAAGAAGCATATTATACCAACTATTATTATTGCAATCGCTATAATATCTGTATTGGCATGTGCTGCAATTTTTCTAATAATTTCCATAGTAAAATATACAGGTCTTAAATTAAAAAATATCATTGTTCCTATTGTTATAAACAGTGAACCCATAAAAATAAGAAGGAACCATCTTTTTATTTGTAATCCCGGTATTAACCATTTTGCATCATTTAATAACTCTTTATCTATAAACTTTTTCATATATCATTCCTTTTAATTTTAAGTAAAAGTTATTCTTCACCCCAGCCTGCCAATTTTGCTTTGTTATAATTTACAGGAGAAGGTTCTATAATTTCTGTTGCTAATTTTATTATTTCAATTGAATTTGCATATTTATTTGAAAAATGTATTGTATCAACATCAATAGGAGTTGTTCCGTTTAAATCATTATCAACTGTTGAGGTTGAAATTAATTTTCTTAATCTGTTAATAGCAAATTCTGTTTCATTATTTTCTTCTTTTTCTGTATTTAAAGTTAAATCAACGTTATAAATTTTATTCAAGAATATTTCACTTGCTGTTGCAATACCTGCATGTTCGCCGACTTTTTTTATAATGTCGCCTGCAGCACCATATAAAACAAGCCACTTAGAACATTTTTTTACAGCTTTTGCAACATTACACGCAAATGTAAAATCTTTTGCCATCAATTCATACATTGCACCATGCGGTCTTACGTGATCTATTTCTACTCCGTATGCTTTAGCAAATGATATTATTGCTCCGACTTGATATACAACAAGAGCTTCAATTTCTTCTTCGCTTAATTGCATTTCACGATAACCAAACCCTTGAATATCATCAAATCCTATATGAGCACCTACTGCAACATTATTATCTTTTGCTTTTAAAAGAGCATTTTTAATTGTTATAGGATCTCCTGCGTGAAATCCTGTTGAGATATTTACTGAACTTACGTAATCCAATAAATCAAATTCTGCGTTATTTTTGTATATTCCGAAACTTTGTGCTAAATCGCAGTTAAAATCTATATATTTTATTTGTTTTTTTTCCATTACATTTTGCATATATTTACCTGTTCTTTCTTAATTTATTATACATACTAAAGACTTTTAAACCATATCTTTACATAAATTTAATTTATACAAAAAAATTAAAAAATATCGTCAATCCAATACCCATAATCAAGCAGTAATAAGCAAATATTTTTAGTGAAAATTTTGAAACGAATATTAAAAAGTATTTAATACACAAATACCCTACAATTGCTGAAACTATTGTTCCTATTACAATATTTGTCCAGTTAAAACCTGAAAGTTCAGATATATTTATTTCTAAAAACGGATAAAGAATAGATGTTCCTAAAATAATTGGAACAGTTAACAAAAATGAAAATTTTGTAGCAGTTAATCTGTCAAGACCTGAAAATAATCCGAAAGCTATTGTAAGTCCTGAACGTGAAAATCCAGGAAAAACAGCTAACCCTTGTGCTAATCCCATTATTATTGATTTTTTCAAACTCATTTTGTCCGTTTTTGCTTTAAAGTTTTTAGAAACGTATTCACTTAAAAATAAAATTATCCCTGTTCCAATCAATAGCACAGAAACAATTTGAGGTGAATAAACAAGCTTTTCGCAAATATCTTTTAACGGATAAGCAAGAAATACCGTAAAAATTGTACCAATTAAAATATATATACCCAATTTTGCATATTCATTAGAAAAATCTCTATTTTTAATTGCTTTGAAAAATTCTAATACAATGTCCCATAGCATTTTTCTAAAATAAACAAGAACAGCAATAAGAGTACCAAAGTGAAGCATTATATCAAAAAATGTTTCTTCCGTATTTATAACGGAAAAATCAGTACCTGTAATGATTTTATATATACTTGTCGCAAAAACAATGTGCGCAGAACTTGATATAGGTAAAAATTCACTCAAACCTTGAACAATACCCGTTATAACAGAATGAGTTAATGTTATCATAATTATTCTTCCTCAAAGTAGCTTGCACAAGATGATTGAGTTTCCCATACGCTAACTTTATGCAATTCTACAAATTTTTCTTTTAGTTTTGTATAAATATAATATGCAAGCATTTCACTTGACGGACTTTCGTCTTTAAATTCCGGTAATTGATTTATATCTTCGTGGTCTAAACCTTCTAAAACTTCTTTTAATTCCTTTTTTAATTTTTTAAAATCAACTAAAATATTACTTTTATCAAGAATTTCACCTCTTACAAAAACTTCTACAAGCCAGTTATGACCATGTTGATTTTCGCATTCTCCATCATAGTTTAATAAATGATGTGCAGCTGAAAATGATAATTGTGTTTTTACTTCGTACATAATATCTCCTTAAATTTATTTATCTTGTTCTGAAACTATATATTCTCTATTTATGTTCTGAGCTTTTAAAATAAGGTCCGTTAATTCTCTGACGGCTCCTCTTCCACCATCTTTTGATGATATAAAATGACAAACTTTTTTTACTTCATCAACAGCATCATTCGGGCATGTTGCAAGTCCTACTTTTTCTAATATACAAATATCAGGTAAATCATCACCCATATAAGATACTTGTTCATATGCTAAATTATATTTTTCCAATATTTCATCAAGCACAGGAAGTTTATATTTTTTGCCTTGATGAATTTCTTTTACGTTCAAATTTTCAAATCTGTGAGTAACTGTTCCGTTTTCTCTTGCTGTTATTATAGCAACAATAAATCCTGATTTTTGTATTCTTACTAAACCTTGACCGTCTTTTACATTAAAACGTTTTATTTCTTCGCCAGTTTCGCTTAAAAATATACTTCCGTCAGTCATTACACCGTCAACATCAAATGCCAATAATTTTATTTTTTTTGCTCTTTCTTTAATTGTTATCATTTTATGCAACTCCTGCTTTTAACAAATCGTGAATATGTAATATTCCTATTGGTTTAGAGTTTTCGTCTGTTATAGGAAGAGCTGTTATTGAGTATTTTTCCATTGTGTGTAAAGCTCCTGCTGCGTAGGAAGATTCTTTAACTGTTTTTGGAGATTTTGTCATAGCATCTTTTACTTGTAAATTTTCAACATTTTTATATTTTAAAAGTGTTCTTCTTATATCACCATCTGTTAATATACCTGTTAATTTGTTTTCGCTATTTGTTATAAGTGCCAACCCTAATTTGTGTTCGCTAACTGTTTCTAATGTTGATAAGAAATTTTCGTTTTCATTAACAATCGGAAGATTATCATTTCTCATAAGGTCAGAAACTTTGTATAACAAGCTCTTTCCTAAAGCCCCTGACGGGTGGAAAATTAAAAAGTCTTCTGCGGTAAATCCTCTTTTTTCCATTAGACAAACAGCTAAAGCATCACCCATTGCAAGAGTTGCGGTAGTACTTGCTGTTGGAGCTTTATTTATAGGACAAGCTTCTTTTTCTACTGAAATATCTATTTTTACATCTGCTGCATGAGTCAAAGTTGAATTAAAATTACCACACATAGCAATTAGAGGAAGATTAAATCTTTTTATTAGCGGTAAAAGGTTAAGAAGTTCTTGCGTTTCTCCGCTATTTGAAATTGCAACGACAACATCTTCTCTTGTTACCATACCCGAATCACCGTGAGTGCTTTCTGCAGGATGTAAAAAGTATGACGGAGTTCCTGTAGAGGATAATGTTGCTGCTATTTTTTTACCTATTAAACCTGATTTTCCCATTCCGGTAATAATTACACGACCTTTGCAATTATACATAAGGTCTATTGCTTTATTAAATTCTTCTTCATTTAATCTTGATTTAAGTCTGTTTATTGAATCAGCTTCTATTGTTAAAACTTCTTTTGCTATATCCGTAATTGCTTTTGTTAACATAAAATCCCGCCCCTTATTATTTAAAATTATTATACAATAATATCCTCCATTTATACTACTTTTTTACAAAAATTTTAAGAAACAGAAAAATAAAACCGATAGATATAATACAAAGAGATTATGAGATAAATATGATAGATTATTTTACACCGCACGGAAGCAATACTGATTTAAGGATTAATTCAGTAAAAAA
>CACZSH010000043.1 GCA_902783785.1 uncultured bacterium
ATAAATGGTTGCGGGAGCTGGATTTGAACCAACGACCTTCGGGTTATGAGCCCGACGAGCTACCAGACTGCTCCATCCCGCGCTATTTAATTTATTGTCAAATTTCTCAACAAATTTATTATGTAATGCTAAAAATATAAAATCAACCCTATAAATTAATTTATTTAATAACTATATACTTTAAAAATACTTTCGTATTCGAAATTTTGGCAAAAAAAAAGAGTCTTTTTTGATTTTGACCCTTTTGGAATTCTAAAATTTTCTTTAAATTCCTCGTAATTGTGTAGTGTAGTGTGTGTGTTTAGTTATGTGTTTAAAAAACTCTTACCTCAAGCCCATAGGTCTTGATATATGTCCTCGTACTTCTATAAAGTATTTTTCTTAATCTCAATTTCAAAAATTCTTAAAATCTATACATTTCTTAATATAAATTTTAATAATTATTTATTTTTCCTACATTTTGAGGATAAATAATTTAAAAGCTTATTATATACTTACAATACGGAATAGTCATTTTATTCAAATTGTAAAGGAGATTTATGAAAATATTAGTATCTAATGATGATGGATATACAGCAAATGGTATTCATGCACTTGTAGAAGCATTAAGCATACAACACGACATATATGTTGTAGTTCCTAACGGTGAACGTTCTGCTGCAGGACACTCATTAACTTTGCATACTCCAATCAGAGTTGACGAGCTTCCACCAAAATACGGTGCTAAAAGAGTATGGACTACATCAGGCACCCCAGGTGATTGTATCAAAATTGGTATTAATGCAATCCTTGCAGAAAATGAAAAGCCTGATATGATTATTTCCGGTATCAATCACGGTCCAAATTTAGGAACAGATATTTTATATTCAGGAACCGTAAGTTGTGCTTTAGAAGGTGCTTTAATGAATATCCCTGCTATAGCAACCTCTTATTGCGGTAATTTAACAACTATGGATGCTTTTAGACCAACAGCAAAATTCGTAGCAGATTTGTTACCTCGTTTAAAAGATTTTCATTTTCCTCCTAAAGTTATTTTAAACGTTAATTACCCTGGAGTAGATCCGGAAGATATTGCAGGTATTGCAATTACAGAATTAGGCGGAAAATTATTTACTGACGATTATGAAAAGCGTATTGACCCTCGTGGCAAAGTTTATTACTGGATGGCAGGTGAAATCACTTCTGCTCCTGCTGATGCAATGACAGATATTGCTGCAATCAGAAATAATCGTATTTCTATAACACCTGTTACTTTTGAAATGACTAAAACAAAGGTAATGGGAGATTTAAACAGTCTTCTTTGTAAAAGAGATTCTTGCGAATGGTTTAAATCTTTAGGATAAAAATAAAAATATTATTTATTCTTTTATAATCACTCCGCCAACTTCTTTTGTTGTGCGGAGTGTATTATTTAATGCATCCACAAGCTCTCCTTTTGTATTTGCAGTGTAAAATTTTCCGCTTGTTACAGTAGCTACACATTTTAATTGGTTTAAATCATCAATATTATTTATATTAAAAGCTATAACATCTATTGTAAAATCTTTCCTTTTTGCCAAGTCCTTCATAACATATTCACAAGGACTTTCATCACAATTTTCCCCTCCGTCAGACAGAAGAATAATGTGTTTTTTCCCTGAAAAATTTTCAAAATCTCCATTTACTGCCTTTTTCAGCGAATATGTAATAGGTGTCATTCCTCTTGCTTTTATATTTTCTAACACATTTAAAATTATTTCATTATTTTCATTTTGAATAGGTACGGCAAGTTTTGAGGCTTTACAACAATCATATGCAGAAAACCCCAATCTATGACCATAAACTCTTAGCCCTACTTCAATATTAGGATTTATAGCCGGAAGAATTTCTTTCATAGTTTCTCTCATAAGGTTAATTTTTCTTTCTCCTGCTAAAAATTCATTCATACTATTTGAGTAATCCATTATAAATAATATTTTTTCATTTTGATTTGAATGTAATTTATAGCTGTCATGATTATAAAGATTATAGTTATCATTAGCCAAAATTATGTTTGTCGTTAAAAATATTATAGAAAATATTATAAAAAATTTTTTCATATTTTCATTATTTCTTAAAAAATAATCATTCTTAATTCCCCTATTGACTGACTTAATTGAAAATATAAATATTTTTAATAAAAAAATGAACTTTTAAAAATTTTTCTCGTTATACTAATTGTAAGAGGTACAAAATGGAAAATATAGAAAACTTTGAAAGCTTAGAAAACATTTCAGACTTAATAAGAGAGGCAAGACCACTCTATCAGGAAAGAAAACAAAAACGAATACAGACAAATATAATTTTAGGATTATTTTTGTTTGTACTACCCATAATTCCAATAAACAACTATATTCAAACAGAAAATCTTTTAAGTGAAGAATCAATCATCGAATATCAAGGTTTACCTACAGATGAATATGGTTTACTAAAGGTGTATTAATTTGAAAAATATAATAGAAGAAAATAAATATAAAATACAATCAATAATAAAGCGATTTGTTGGAACTCCAAACGAAGATTTGGAACAAGAAATATTTTTAAGAATCTGGAGACGTCTGGACACTTACAAAGAACAAAATAAATTCTCTCAATGGATTTCAACAATAGCTTCAAATGTTTGTAAGGATTTTTTAAAATCAAAAGATTATAAAACTTCCAAAGAACAAATATCAGATGAAGATGCAATTTCAAACGTTAAGAGCTCTGATTATCCGGAAAAGATTTTGGATAAGAAACTGCGTCAAAGACTGATATTAAAAGCCGTAGATAATTTACCAAAAAAATTAAAACAGGTTGTAATTCTGTACGAATTTGAAGGAAATAGTTACGAGCAAATATCAAAAAAACTAAACGTTCCTGAAGGAACAATTAAATCAAGACTTTATAATGCAAGAAAAGTTTTGATGGAACAGTTAAAAGAATTATTAGGAGATTAAAAATGAAAAAACTTTGTTTATTATTAGCATGTATATTAGGCTTATCAATTACAACAGCAACAGCTCAAGCAAATGAAGCAGGAATGCCACCTAAAGAACCACCTTGCCATGGCGGACACATGCATGACGGACCTAAAATGCCGCCACCTGATTTTTCTAAACTTAAATTAACAGACGAACAAAAAGCAAAATTAGACGAAAACCGTAATGCAAGTCGTGAAAAAATGAAACCTATTTTTGAACAAATGCAAAAAGATAAAACAAAAATTCAAGTTATACAATCTTCAACTAAATTAACAGATGAACAAAAAGTTGAACAAATAACTGCCGTAAAAAAAGAAATAAGAGAATTACGTAAACAAGCAAATGAAATAAGACAAGAAGATATGAAATTCTTTGAATCTCAATTAACCAATAAACAAAAGAAAACTTTTGAAAAAATAAAACAAGACCAAAAGAAACAAATGGACAAAGCAAGAAAATCAAAAGGCTGCCCTGTTCCATCTACAAAACCTAAACAATTTGAAAAATAAATATAAATAATAAAAAGGGTCTTTTAATGTAGACCCTTTTTTATTTTAATTATTTATAAAACCTTTTTTACAACAAAAGAAGTCCATTGGTCTTGATGAAGTTCTTCTATAATGTTTAAGTTATTGTTTTTTATTGATTCAATTACAACAAACTTTTTCTCATCAAGAATACCGCTTAATGACAGATATGCGTCTTCTTTCATAAGATTTTTTAAATCGCCCATGATTTCAGCCAAAACATTATGCAAAATGTTTGCACAAACAAAATCAAATTTTTGTGAAATTTTGTCTGCTGTATTTAATTCAAAAATTATATCAGGGCATTTATTTAAAACGGCATTATCTATGGCAGTTTGAATAACTGTTTCGTCATTATCGCAACCGTAAACATAATTAGCACCAAGTTTTTTTGCTAAAATAGATAAAATTCCGGAACCCATTCCAATATCAGCTACATCAGCATTTTTAGGCATATATTTTTCAAGATGTTTCATACATAACTGAGTTGTTTGGTGTGTTCCTGTTCCAAAAGCACAACCAGGATCAAGTTCAATTATTACTTCATTTTCTTTTGGCTCATAATTAATCCAAGTTGGAACAACAGTTATTTTTTCCGTAACATGAGTTACATCCCATTTTTCTTTCCATTTTTTAGACCAATCTTCATTTTCTATTTTTGTAACAGAAAATTCCCAACTGCCTAAATCTTTTTCTGTAAAGCCGTTAGAAAGCATTAGTTCTCTTGCTTTTTTTAACTTTTCCGCAATATTTTCATTATCTTTTATGAAAGCTTTTAGTGTTCCTTTTGTTGTAGAAATCATTTCCAAATCTTTATAGGCTTCTTCTTCCAAGATAACGCCATCACAATCAAAAGTTTCAAAACACATATTTGAAATTTCATCTTCCATATCAGGATTTATAGAAATTCTTAATTCGTAGTATTGTTCTTTATTGTTCAATAAATTCACCCATTGCTCTGTATTTATTATATCTTTGTTCTTTTAATTTAGTAGCAGACATTTTAGAGTATTTTTTCAAACTGTCTAAAATAGCTTTTTTTAGATTATCCGCCATTTCCTGATGATTATTGTGAGCTCCGCCCATTGGTTCTTTTACAATTCCGTCAATAATATTCAATTTCAATAAATCTTGAGCGGAAATTTTAAGAGCTTCGGCAGCTGTTGCAGCAAGAGATGAATCTCTCCAAAGAATTGAAGCGCAGCCTTCAGGTGAAATTACTGTATAATAAGCATATTCAAGCATTAGAACTTCATTTGCAACTGCAATACCCAAAGCTCCGCCGCTGCAACCTTCACCTGTAATAACAGAAATCACAGGAACTTTTAATTTTGCCATATCTCTTAAATTCATTGCAATTGCAATACCTTGACCTGTTGCTTCGGCAGAAATCCCCGGATATGCACCCGGAGTATCTACTAAAGTTACAATAGGTATTCCAAATTTACTTGCATGTTCAAATAATCGCATAGCTTTTCTGTAGCCTTGAGGTTGAGGCATACCGAAATTATATTCAAGATTTTCTTTTGTATTCTTACCTTTTTGAGTTCCAACAAACATAATAGGTTTACCGTCAAGTTTAGCCAATCCGCCTATTATTGCTCTGTCGTCGCAGCCCATTCTGTCGCCATGAAATTCTATAAAATCTTCACACATCAAATTCATATATTCCAAAAAATTTGGTCGGTCAGAATGACGTGCTATTAATAATTTATCTTCTATACTTAATTTTGAATATATTTCCTTTTGATATTCTTCTGCTTGTTTTTCAAAAGATTCTATTTCTTTTTCTAAATTCATTCCTGACTCCAAATTCAATTTTTTTAATTCATCAATTTTAGCATATATTGCTTTTATAGGTTTTTCAAACTTTAAGTCTGTCATAACAACCTGCTTTCTTAAAAGTAAATATTATAACTTGTGTAATGATAAAATATTTGCCAAATTTTTTCTTAAATCTTTTCTTTTAGAAACAATATCCACTTGACCATTTTTAAGTAAATATTCTGCAGTTTGAAAATCAGACGGAAGACTTTGGTGAATAGTTTGTTCAATAACTCTTCTTCCAGCAAAGCCAATTCTTGCACCTTGTTCTGCAATAATAATATCACCTAATGTACCAAAACTTGCTGTAACGCCACCAAAAGTAGGCTCTGTTAAAAGACAAATATACAACAAACCTGCATCATCCAATTTTGATACCGCACAAGAAGTTTTTGCCATTTGCATAAGACTTAAAGCACTTTCTTGCATTCTTGCTCCGCCTGATGACGTTACAACCATAACAGGTAATTTTTCTTCTATAGCATGTTCAATTAATTTCGTAACTTTTTCTCCAACAGCACTACCCATTGAACCACCCATAAAATCAAAATCCATTATTGCTGTTGCGAGTTTATGGCCTTCAATTTCACCAACACCTGTAATTACAGCATCATTTAAAGACGTTTTTTCTTGTGCTGCAGATAATCTGTTTACATACAACTCTGTATCTGTAAATTCAAGAGGATCTGTCGGTTTTATTCCAACAAATAATTCTTCGAATGTATTTTCATCAAATAATTGTTTAATTCTTGTTTGCGCATTAACCCTAAAGTGATAATCACAAACAGGACAAACATTATCATTTTCTTCTAAATCAGATATTAAAATTTGAGTACCACAATGAACACACTTTGTCCAAAGACTCGGACTTGTATCTTCATCAACTCTTGCTTCTATTTTTCTACGTTCGAGCTGAGCTTCTTTTCTCTTTTCAAACCAATCTTGTATAGTCATGCTTATTGTTTCCTTATTTACACTAAAACATTATACACTAAATTTATTTTTGGTCATCTTCTTCACATTTCGTGTCATTTTCAATTTTACGACCTGTTAAATAGCTTGAAACTTTTGGGGAAAGTTGTATATTTTGTAAAGTTAAATTGTATTTTTTTAAATCACCAATATTAGAATGTTCTTCCATCAAATCTTTTTTAGGTTGCATAACAACACTATCTTTTACTCTTTCAAATTCAGATTTATAACCTTTTTCAAGAATTTTTTGTATAACTTCATCAATATACATTCCGCCAACACCGTGTTGTGCAGCAATTTGATTTACAGTAGCCCCTTGAGGTAATCTGTAAAGCCATTGAATAGATGCCGCATCATTTTGAGAAAGATTTACCATGCCATATTGATGAGGAGTATACATTATATCTGATTTATACGGACTATGACCTAACCCTAAAGCATGTCCTATTTCGTGTAAAATAGTATGATAAACTTCATCATCAGACATGTATCTTTGATGAATAACACCATCTGACAATCCTATTGAAACTTCTGCACTAAACAACCTATTTTGATTATCATAGTTAAATAAACAATGCCCTAAGGCTTTTCTGTCTACCCTTCTCCACTCAACATTTATATTTGAGGATAATAAATCTTCTGTTAACTGTATTTGGATTTTTCCGGCTGAAGCTTTTTGCCATACTTCAAGAGCCTTTATGACCATATTTTTATATTTGTAATCTTGACCCTGCTTAGAATAGAAGTTCATTGGTGCTATAAAAACAACAAGCGGCATATATGTCCACCGCATTAATTGACCATTTTTTAAACTCTCTTGTAAATAAGTTTTGTAATTCATAACTTTATTGTATAATAAAAAAGTCTTGAAGGAAAATTACTAAGGGAGATTTACAAAAGATGGATATAATGGGAATGATGAAAAAAGCTCAAACAATTCAAAAGAAATTGCAAGAAGCTCAAGAAGAATTATCAAATGAAGAAATTACAGTAGAAGTTCAAAATGGTGCAATAAAGGTAACTCTTGACGGTAAAGCACAATTTAAATCAATAAAACTTTCAAAAGAAGCTATAAATTCAGAAAATCCTGATTCAGTTGATGAAGATTCAGTTGAAATGTTAGAAGATTTGATAACAACTGCAATAAAACAAGCAACAGAACAAGCAACTTCAAAAATGGAAGCTAAAATGAAATCTATTACAGGCGGTATAAGTATTCCGGGATTGTTCTAATGATATATCCAAAATCAATAGCAACATTAATAGAATATTTTCAAAAACTTCCATCAATAGGCCCAAAATCAGCACAAAGATTGGCGTTTTATATGTTAAAAATGCCTATGTCAGAAGTTGAAAAATTTGCACAAGCAATGATAGATGCAAAAGAAAATACAAGAGCTTGTGAAATTTGTTTTAATTTATCATCAACAAGCCCTTGTGAAATATGTTCCGCTACAAATAGAGAGCACAGTACAATTTGTGTTGTTGCAGAAACAAAGGACTTAATTGCTATTGAAAAAACAAACGAATACAAAGGACTATATCATGTTTTGCAAGGATTAATTTCTCCAATAGACGGAATTGGTGCAGAAGATATAAGGATAAAAGAACTTTTGACGCGTCTTACAAATGACGAAGTTAAGGAAGTGATTTTAGCACTTTCTCCGTCAGTTGAAGGCGAAGCAACAAGTTTATATCTTTCTAAACTTATAAAACCTTTTAATATAAAAATATCACGAATAGCTTTCGGATTACCTGTCGGAACTGACTTGGAATATGCTGATGAAATTACTCTTGCAAAAGCTATTGAAGGACGCCGAGAATTATAATTAAAAAAGGACTTTTGAAAGTCCTTTTTTATTAATCTTCTTTTATTATACTAAAACCTACAATTTTATTTGTATTTATGTTTAACCATTGAAACTTAAAGCACATATAGTCATTACATTCACAACTATTTTCATCGCAGGTGCAATAATCGTTTAATCTGCAAACCGTTGCTTCTGATAGGGCAATTAGTTCGTCGCCTTCTCCTTTACATTTTGGAGAACAGTATTCAAACATACCGTCTATTTTTAAGTTAGAAGTTAAAATCATAACTTGGTTAGAATTGTTAACTTCCACAAGTTCTATCATTTTCTTTTTTATATCTTTCATAAAACAAACCTCCTTTTAAAACTAAAAGGAGTATAAACGACACATTTAAAAATTTTAATTACCGAACAGTTGAATTATAAAAGATGAAATAAATTTTATTCTCATGTTACAATTAGCTTGTTATGTTTATAGAATTTTTAGAAAAAATAATTAGTATTAATGAAATAATACCGGATTTAATAACAAAATTTATTCAAATATTCAATATTCCGGAATTTTTGCAAGAATCTATTGCAGAAAGTTTTAATTTAGTACCATTTTTATTTATTATATTTGTTTTTATAGAGATTTCTGAAAATTATTTTTCTGAAAAAATAGAAAAACTTTCTTTAAGTTCAAGACTATGGGGGCCATTTATAGGAAGCTGCCTTGCATCACTACCACAATGTGGGTTTTCAATTATTGCGACAATTTTATATATTAAAAAATTTGTATCTTTAGGAACATTAATTGCAGTTTATATATCAACAAGCGATGAAGCTATACCTATTCTGCTTGCAAACCCTAGTATGTTTTCATCAATTTTACCATTAATATTTACAAAAATAATAATAGGTGTTATGGCCGGTTATTTAATAGACTTCATTTTTAAACCTCAATTAAAAATAAATGATGAGAAAATTAAGTTAGAAGAGCATGGTTGCTGTCATCATAAAATACATTCCAAAGTTTCAAAATTACTAATCCATCCGCTAAAGCATACATTAAATATATTCCTGTTTATTCTTATATTTAATTGTATTTTATCTTTTTCGCTTGAATATGCAGAAAATACCATATCAACACTGTTTAATACAAACATTTTTATGCAAGTACTTATTGCATCAATAATTGGATTAATACCAAATTGCGCAGCATCAGTACTTGTCGTAATGCTTTATTTAAAATCAATTATAGGTTTCGGTTCCTTAATTGCAGGGCTTTCTACTAATGCAGGTTTAGGGTTACTTGTTTTATTTAAAAATAACGAAAATTTAAAAGATTCCTTTAAAATAGTTTGTATTTTATTCTTAATTTCTCTTATTTCAGGTTTATTTTTAAATTTTATATATTAAGATTAAATTTTTTGCAAATTCTTAATTTCTTCAATAACTTTTGTCATAGAACTTTGCCAATCATTCATTAAGGTATTAACAAAAGGTTTAACGGATTTATACCATACTACATCTTCACCGGTTAAATCAAACCATCTAAATATATAGTACCAATTAAAAATTCCAAACGTTTTTTTACCCATTGCTCCTGCCAGATTTAAGATACCATTATCACTTGAAATTATTAAGTCGCAATTTTCTATTAATGCAGCTGTTTTTGAAAAATCTGTTAATTCATTGGACAAATCTATTGCATTAATGGTTTTTAAGGCTTTTTTATTCTCATCAGAAACTTCTTTTACAAGTGAATAAATTTCTATATTATCAAATTTTTCTTTTAATGGTAAAAATTCTTTAACTGGAATATTTCGATGGATTAAAGGCTGTTTTTTATCTCCTGAATACGCTATTCCTACTTTGAATTTATTGTTGTTAAAATATTTCTCCTTAAATTCTTTCACTAACTTGTTATCAGCTTTAATATATCCACTTCCCACAGATATATTACTTTCATCTAATTTTAATGCTGCAGGAATTGACATTGACGGAATATAACAATCAAAATCAATGACATCTATATTTGTTATAGAATATTTTAATACTTCAACACCTATTTCATTATTTTTCAACAAAGGATATATCTCATCTTGAACTATAAAAATAACCTTTTTAGCAAGTTTTGTTAATCTTGATGAATATCCGTATGTTAAAAATGTATCACCAAATCCTTGTTCATAAAGAACAAGTAAAGTTTTATCAAAAATATCTTCACCTTTCCATTCTGGTTTTTCTATTTTTGGATAAGGTAAAAGAAGAGGTTTAGTTTCTTTAGTAAACCTAAAATCAAAATATTTATAAAATTCATCAAACATTTTATTCTTCAAACAAAATGTTGAATATTCAAACAAATCATCTTTTTTAGGAGGAGTTAATTTGAATAGTTTATCCCAATATATTTTTCCGAGTTGACAATTATTTATCAAACTTGATGTTATTGCTATTTTTTTTGTAGTAGACGTTGATGTAGGATTTATATCATCAGCCTTCAAAAGATAATCTATCGAATCAAAAACATTTTGCATATCATCGTATTTATTATGTACATATAGTTCGTTATAATATGAACCCATAATTTCATAATCTTCGTAAGTTATTTTATCTTCAGTTATTGATTTTAAATATTCTTCCATGCAAGATACAGCTTTTTCAATTTTATTTATTCTTGCATACATTTTGCCCAAATCTTTTAAAATTATACAGTTAGAATTATTCGTCAAAAGAGTATTCAAATATTCTAAAAATTCATCTTCTATATCAAATTGACCTAATTTATAAAGACAAATAATATAATTCATTACGCAATATACATCTTTATCCCAATAATGAATTACCTCTGATAAACAAAGTGCGGCTTTATTATAATCTTCTTGTTTTATATAATTATTTGCCAAATCATTTAATTTTTTTATAAATATTTTTACAGAAGAATTAATCTCGTCTAAAATTTCGTTTTGTAGCGATTTTTCAGATTCAATATAAGATTTTAAATTGCTTTGATATTTTTCAAAAGTATTTATTGCATCTAAAATATTCTCATCTTCAAGTAATGATAAGTGCACGATTTCTTGAGTTTTTATCAATAATAAGTTATCCATTTTTATTACCTGTTTGTATATTTTTTATTTCATCAATAATTCTTGTTATAGAGCCTTGCCAATCATTCATTTTCATATTAATAAAAGGCTTAACTGATGTAAACCAACCAACATCTTCTCCTGTTAAGTCATACCATCTATATTCATAATACCAATTAAAAATTCCATA
>CACZSH010000044.1 GCA_902783785.1 uncultured bacterium
TCTTCATTAGATTGTGTATGATTAACATAATCTTCATTTATATAATCATCTGCTTCATCCAATGCAACTAATTCGTCTTCATCAGATTGTGTATGATTAACATAATCTTCATTTATATAATCATCTGCTTCATCCAATGTAACTAAATTCTCATCATAATTTTCAATGTTATTTTCATCTACTAATTTATGTTCTGACTGAATACTCAAATCACCAGAAGAAGAATTAAATTCAGAAATTTCATCAATAAAACTATCTAAATCAATTGAAGAAGATTCATTAATGTTATTATTATCACTACTAAAATCATCATCCAAGCGTTGATCTTCTTCTTTCTCAGAAATTTGAGGTACATCACTAGATGGAAAAACGTCATCCATTTGATTTAACGCATCATCCAAAGAAATCTCTCCAGTCATTTCATCCATCTGAGGAGCAACATAATCCATTTCATTAAAATCATCGACAAAACTATCCACAGTTTCATCAGATAATTCTTCTAAATCAACATCAGCAGTAAATTCATTTCTATTATAAAGTTTTTCCGTACCAACAAGACCCAAAACAGAATCTCCATATACAGTTTCATTTGTTACAACTTTTTTAGAAACAAATTCAAAATTTTCAAATTCAACAGTTTGCTTTCTCAACTCAACATTAAAAGCAAGCTGATGAATTAAAAATTCATAATCCGCATTAAAGATCTCACCATCTTCCAAAGGAATAATCAAATTTTTAGCTCTTTCAACATCATCATCAGAAGGAACATATGTTGATGCTATATCAATATTATTTCTCACTAAATTTTTAAATATTTTAAGATTATATAGCATGTCTTCATCGACAAAATAATAATCTTTATTTTCTTTGGACTTATCCATCTCCTCAGGATTAACACAACCCAAGAATTCAACAGAAGACATACCTTTATCAATTTTAAAAATAACATACAAATTAGGAACAATTCCTAAGTTAAAATGAGATTTCGGAATAAAAATTTCACCTGAATCACCTACCAAACGAGCATCAATTCTAAAACTACCGGCATATACGTCAGCAATATCAATTTTTTCCAAAACTTTATTAATAGAATACATGCTATAAAGGTTAGTAGCATCAATATTTAGCGAAAAAAGAAGTTTCAATGCGGCACGAGCTGCAATAACATTTGCGAAAGCTCTATGTTTTACAAATTCATCTTGAAAAATACCTGCCGTAGATTTTGCATCTTGCAAGTCTTCAGATGTAAGTTCAATAACATTGGCTTTATTAAAAATACCCATACGTCTCCTTCTATATAACATGATTACACGAGATATATAAATATTCCACATGCAGGGAATTTTGTAAAGAAATGTTAAGCAAGATTTAAAAATTTTAGCAATTTTAAAATCAAAAAAAACTTTATATAAGTGTAGGTAGTAGTTAAATAGTTATAGGAGTTTAGGTTATGGTTAATTCAGTAGGTTTTTCAAATGTTTCATTCGGACAAGTTCCACAAGCAACAGCAAATGCAAGACAATATATGGCTGCCCCATATCAAAATGCAGCAGCTGCAGATACAGTAGAAATCGCAGGTAAGAAAAAATCAAAAGCAGGTAAAGCCGCTATTGGCATTATAGCAGGTTTAGCAGTAGCAGGTGCTGCTTTGTATGGTCTATTTAAGACTGGTAAATTAACAAAAGTTGAAAACGCATCTAAATGGACAGAAAAATTACAAAATTTAGCTTACAAAGGTGGCGAAGGCATCGATAAAGGTGTTACTAAGGTTACAGAATGGGGTAAAGGGCTTATTGATAAAATAAAATCAAAAAGTAATGCTAAAACTGAAGCATAATTATAAAAATTAAGAATAATTTATAAGTTTTCTTTAATGAAAACACGTAAATTAAGTAAAGTTTAGAACTATAACATAAACTTAACTACAAACTAACAGAAGAAATAAGAAATAATTCTTATTTCTTCTGTTGTTTTGTAACATAAAATTAACAATAAAAAATAAATATAAGAAAAAAGGCAATTTTTGACGTGAAAAAACGTTAATATACATGTAAGTGTAGGTTTAGGTTTTATTTTATGGAGGTTTTTATGGTTTCAGGTATTTCCAACATTGGTTTTAGAGGCAGTGTAACTCGTAATAATTACAATAATTACAATTATGCACAAGACCCATCTCGTAGAAGATACGATGATCTAGAATATGATACAGTTGATATATCTTCTAAAAGAAAAGCCAAGGAGAACGAAGAAAGTACAACAATTAAAGAAGTTGGGAAAAGTATAACAAAAGGCGTAAAATCATTTGTTGATATGACAGTACAGGCATTCGCAAGAGGTGCAAGTGAAGCTGTAGTAGATAAAATGTTAACACCAACAAAAAAATAATTTGTTCTAAAAAGGATATCTAAGATATCCTTTTTTATTCTATAAATTCAGATAATATACTGTTACTTATTAAAAAACCTTTTGTATTAAAAGAATATCCGATATTAGTTTTAATAAAATAATCACTATATTTTAATAAAATATCTGAATGTTTTTTTTCAAAATTAATACCAAATTTTTCATTGATATTTTTTACATTTATACCTTCACCTTTTCTAAAACCAAGAAAAATTTCTTCCTCTAACTTTTCCTTTTTTGAAAGCCTGCTACAAACTTCGTGTTCAAACGGATTTTCCAAATAATCTTTTAAATTGTTTTTATTAGAATATCTTATATAACCGTCATATCCGTGAGCAGAAACACCAAAACCGTAATAAGAATTGTTATTCCAATAATTCAAGTTATGTTTTGAATTATACCCTCTTTTTGAAAAATTACTTATTTCATAATGTTCATAACTATTTTTTTCTAAATATTCACATAAAAATTCATACATATCCGCCTGATTATCAGAATCAGGTAAATTATCAGGAATATTCTTATAAAATTTGCAACCTTCCTCTATTTTTAAGCCATAAAAAGATAAATGTTGTATCGGAAGATTAATTGCAATTTCCAAATCATTTTTAAAACTTTCCATACTTTGATTTGGCAGACCATAAATTAAATCAATTGAAATATTATCAAAGCCAACATCTTTTGCCAAATTAACAATATTTATAGCTTCTTTAGAATCATGTCGTCTTCCTATAATATTTAAAATATCATCATTAAATGTTTGAACGCCAAAACTTAAACGATTTATCCCTGTTTTAAGAAGATTTTTCAAATAAAGTTCATCAATATCGTTAGGATTAAGTTCAATAGTTATTTCAGCATCATTTTCAAAAGAAAATAAATTTAAAAGTTGCTTTATCTGATTAACAGACAGTAAAGATGGCGTACCTCCACCAAAATAAAGAGTATTTAACTTTTCATTTTGATAAAAAAAAGTTATTTCTTTTTCCAAGCAAACTAAGTACTTTTCTATATCAGAAACATCAACAAAAGATGTAAACGAACAATAATTGCATTTTGATTTACAAAATGGAATATGAATATAGGCATTTTTAATCATTTGAAAGCACTTTATTTATCTCAGTAGCAACTTCATACGCAGAATATTTATCAGTTAAAAGATTCTTAACTGTACCCAATTTTTCAATTCTTTCATTTCTGTATTCATTTTGATAAAGTATTTTTTCAATTTCATATCCGATTTTTTCTGCTCGAACATCAAATTGTAAAAATTCAGGCACTAAATCATCTCCGGTAATAATATTCGGCAAAGAAGCTTTATTAATACATCTTACTAACAAATAAACAAGATAAAAGAATAAAGGTCCTCTATAAGCAATAATCATAGGAGTTTGATACAAAGCTGCTTCAAGAGCAACCGTTCCTGACGCCAAAATCAAAGCATCAGATACGCTTAACAACGCCTGATTATCACCTTTTATTATTTTTATATCAGTATCTTTTAGGTATTTATTAAAAACGTCATCTTTTAAATTCGGAGCATGTGAAATACAAAATTGCAATTCAGGATGTTTATTTTTTAAATATTTAGCAGTTTTTTTAAATACGTCCATTAAAAATTTAAGTTCAAAAACTCTTGATCCAGGAAAAATAGAAACCAATTTTCTATTTACATCAAGCCCATGCTTTGCAAAAAATTCTTCCCTATTCGCTTTTTTAGGTAATTGTTTTACAAGCGGATGACCAACATAAACATTATCTATACCATATTTATCATACATTTCTTTTTCAAAAGGAAATATACAAAAAACCTTATCAATATATTTTTTTATCTTATTAATACGATATTTTCTGCTAGCCCAAACTTGAGGAGGAATATAATAAAGGGTTTTTATTCCGTTAGCTTTTAAGTATTTAGCGATTTTCAAATTAAAAGCGCCATAATCAATCAATAAAACCGCATCAGGCTTATAATCATTCAATAAATAATCAACTAAATTTTTACCTAATTTAATATGATTTATTATAATTTGAGGAGTAAGTCCAACTGCAGACATCTTTGAATGGTCTGAAAACAGTTTAATATTTTCATTTTTTAAGTTTTCACCACCAATAGCCTCAATTTGAATATCCGAATTTATTTTTTTTAGTTCACGAACAACATTCGCAGCATGCATATCACCCGAATGTTCGCCTGTAACAATAAATAACTTTTTCATAATTAAACTGCCATTATTACAATATTGTGCTTATCTGCATATTTAACAACTTCAGGTTGATTAACAATAATAGTCTTACCTGCTTCAAGAGCAATTAAAGAGGCTTTATATCGTTTCATAACTTTCAAAGTTCTTAAACCTATAGCCGGAATATCAAATCTCTGATCCTGAGAAGGTTTTGCAACTTTAACAACAGATGCTCCTTTTTTAGCTATTTTACATCCTCTTTTTATGCATTTATCAGTACCTTCTATTGCCTCTACAGCCATTATCATTTTATCTTTAACTACAACAGATTGACCAATATCCAGTCTGCCCATTTCTTTTGCAATATAAAAACCATAATCAACATCTGCTTTTTGTTCTTCCGTAGGCTGAAGTTTTCCCAAAACGCCTGATGGTATCATACAATCTTTAATAAATACAGTTTGGTCTAAAATAGTTATACCTAATTTTTCCATTTCTTCAACAATTAAAAGCATAACTTGATCATCATTAAGTCTTTTAACCTTATTCATCAATTCAATAACTTTTGAATCAATCATAGCCGGTCTTTTTAATAATAATCCTTTATGAACTTTACCTAAAAAAGTAAGTTGTTTAACTTGTTCATCTTTTAAAACTTTTTCAATTTTTGAAACTTGCAAAGGAGAAAAAGAATAAACTTTTGAACAATATTTCTTCAACTCTTTATAATTATCAGAAGATAAAGAAATACAAACAACATCAAAACCGTTTTCTTTTGCATATTTAGCCATTTGAACAGGTAATGAACCATCGCCTGCAACCAAAGCTTGTTTATTTTCTAATACAATTGACATAACTTCCTCATAATCTCTTCAACAAGAATTATAGCACAATCAACCTTTTTTGTTAATATTTGTTTCATTAACTTAAAAATTGAGCCTTTGAGAGTTTTTTGTCATATCATAAGAATAGGGAATGGAGATATAAAACATGGAAAGACAAAGACCGTCAGAAGCTGACAGCAATATAAGAAATAAAAATTTTGAAGAAGTTCAACACACATTAACAGATGAACAAGTAAAAAAGGAAGCATCAAGATGCTTGAATTGTAAAAATCCAAGATGTGTGCAAGGTTGCCCAGTAAATATTAATATACCTGCTTTTATCAAAGAATTAAAAGAAGATAATCTTGAAAAAGCTGGAGAAATAATAAGACAATCAAGCATGTTACCATCTGTTTGCGGCAGAGTTTGTCCTCAAGAAAAGCAATGTGAAGGTAACTGTGTACTTGGTATAAAAGGTGAAGCTGTCGCAATCGGAAACCTTGAAAGATATGTTGGGGATAATACAAAAGCAAAAGATACAGAAATTGTTGAAACAGGTAAAAAAGTTGCAATAGTAGGTTCCGGTTGTGCAGGTATAACAGCAGCAGCTGACTTAAGAAAAGCCGGACACAAAGTTGTAGTATTTGAAGCTCTACACAAATTAGGCGGTGTTTTAAGATATGGAATTCCACCTTTCAGACTACCAAGAACGGTATTAGACAGAGAAATTGAAACATTAAAAGCAATAGGCGTTGAATTTAAGAAAAATGTTATCGTCGGTAAATCAATTACCATAAAACAACTGCAAGAAGACGGATTTGATGCAATATTTTTATGTTCTGGAGCAGGACTACCAAAAATGCTAAACATAAAAGGCGAAAATCTTAACGGAGTGTACTCAGCAAATGAATTTTTAACAAGAGTAAATCTTATGCATGCAAATGAAGAAAATACTCCAACACCATTAAGAGTAGGTAAGAAAGCTGCTATAATCGGTGGTGGTAATGTCGCAATGGATGCTGCAAGAACAGCAATGAGAGTTGGTTTTGACGAAGTAACCATTGTTTACAGAAGAACAGAAGCAGAACTTCCTGCAAGATTAGAAGAAATTAGACACGCAAAAGAAGAAGGAATAGTATTTAATCTTTTACGTTCTCCATCGGAAATAGTAGGAGAAGAAGGTTATGTAAAAGGTTTAGACCTTGAAATAATGGAGTTAGGAGAACCTGATGAATCAGGAAGAAGAAAACCGGTACCAACAGGTAAACATGAAATTATGGATGTAGATACAGTAATTGTTGCACTTGGAACCGGACCAAACCCAATAATTCAACGCTCTGCAAAACAAGATGAACTTGAACTTAATTGTGATAATAAAGGTTATATAATAATAAATGCTGAAACAGGTGCTACAAGCATTGAAAACATATATGCAGGAGGAGACGTTGCTCCGACAGGGCCATCTACTGCTATTAACGCAATGGGTGCAGGTAAAAAAGCTGCCAAAGCTATTAATGAATTGTTAAAAGGTTAGATATGCAAAAAAAAAATAAATTGATAAGAGAGTTAAAACGATTATCAAATAAACTGTTTGGTACAAAATATCCTCTAAATTCAACAAATAAAATAGCAAAAACTTGTTGGATAAATAAAGATGTAACTCTTCACAGCAACATAAAAATCGGAGAATATACACATCTAAATCAAGGTGATTATCTGTTTGACGATGTAGAAATAGGAAATTATTGCAATATAGCAATAAACGTAATAATAGGTGGAGATGAACATAGTATAACAACGCTATCTCAATATGGATTTAAAAATATAAATAATAAAATAACAGCAAAACATCATGAATTAAAAACAATAATAGAATCTGATGTATGGATTGGAGCAGGTGCAATAATAAAAAGAGGAATAAAAATAGGAACAGGAGCTGTTGTAGGAGCAGGAAGTATTGTTACAAAAGATGTTCCTCCGTTTGCAGTTGTAGTTGGAGTTCCGGCAAAAGTTATTAAATACAGATTTACCGAAGATATACAAGAAAAAATATTAGAATCAAAATGGTGGACTTACGATAAAGAAGTCTTAGATAAACTTGAGTTTGATAACGTTGAAGACGATTTAGAAAAATTAAAACAACTTATTTCAAAATAATATTTATAATTTATTTACTATTTTAAAAAGGCGGTCGCAATTGCGACCGCCTTTTAGCTTCTATTTAACTCATAATAATTAATTCAAATCTTTATATGAGCCTTTTCTTAAATCACTGTAACTTGTATGAAGTAATTCATGAGCCTTATGAGAATTTGGTTTTTCCAAATATTCATCATATAGTTTCTTTACGTCAGTATTTTCGTGAGATCTTCTAGATTTTAAATCTTTCAAATCTTCATCATATAAAGCTTTTGCTCTTAATTTTCTTAATTCAGGATTATTACAACTTACAGGTTGACCGCCACCGTTTACGCAACCACCAGGGCAAGCCATAACTTCAAGTAATTGGAAATCAGATGTGCCATTTTTAATTGATTGAATAGCTTTTTCTGCTTCCATCAATGTAGATACAATTTTAACTTTTACTTTTGTACCTTTAATGTCAAGTTCAACAACTTTATCATAAGAGGCTTTATCAACACCTCTCATACCTTCGATATCATCACTTGGCAAGTTTTCACCTGTTACCAAATAATATGCTGTTCTTGCAGCAGCTTCAGCAACACCGCCTGATGCACCAAAGATTGTACCTGCACCTGTGTATTGACCGAATGGAGAATCTGCTTGTTCAGGTTCTAAAGTATTTAAATCAAGACCTGCTGACTTAATCATTTTTCCGAATTCTTGAGTTGTTAATACATAGTCTGTGTCATATTTTCCTTCAGCTGTTAATTGAGGTCGTTTAACTTCTGCTTTTTTAGCTGAACATGGCATTACTGATACGACAACTAAATTTTCTTTTGTAAAACCTTCATGTGTTTTTGGAACAACTTCTTTGATTATAGAAGACAACATACCTTGAGGAGATTTACAAGTTGATAAGTGATTAATCATATCAGGATGTTGAGTTTCAACATATCTTACCCAAGCTTGACAACAAGATGTAAATAACGGCAAATTTTCACCTTTATTTAATCTGTCTAAGAATTCAGTTGCTTCTTCCATTATTGTTAAGTCTGCAGAGAAGTTTGTATCAAACACAAGGTCAAAACCAATTCTTCTCATAGCTGCATATAATTTACCGATAACATTTTGTCCCGGAGCCATATTAAACATTTCACCAATTGCTACACGAACAGATGGTGCAACTTGAACAACAACTTTCTTTTCTGGGTTGTTAATTTCTTTCCATACTTTATCAACTTCATCAAGAACTGTTAAAGCACCTGTAGGACAAACTGTTTTACATTGACCGCAGAAAACACAATCAACGTCTGATAAATGTCTGCCATTCATAGGTTGAACTCTTGTTTTTGAACCTCTATTAGCAAAACCTAAAACAGCATGTCCATGATATTCTTTACAAGCTCTTACACAAGCACCGCACAAAATACATTTGTTTGGATCTCTGACAATTGAAGGATTTGAATCATCAATTGGTAACATTTCTTCTTTTGTCAATGTAGGATATTTAATATCCTTAATACCGTATTCTTCTGCGTATCTTTGTAATTCACAGTGTCCTGATTTTTCGCAAGTTGTACATTCTCTGTTGTGATTTGCAAGTAAAAGTTCAAGAACAGTTTTTCTTATTCTTCTAACTCTTTCAGAGTTTAATTTAACTTCAATACCTGCTTCGGGAGGCATTGTACAAGATGAATTTATCATAACTCTTCCGTTAGGATATTTAACTTCTACAACGCACATACGGCACGCACCAAACTGACTCAAGTCAGGGCGGTAACAAAATGTAGGAACATTCATTCCTGCTTTTCTTATTACTTCCAATAGATTCGGTTCATCGGTAAATTCTACCTCCTTACCGTCTATTATTAATGTTTTTTTATCTTCACTCATTTTATATTTTCCTTTATATAACTAATTATACTACTCTTGAACAATTGCCTTGAATGGGCAGTTATTTAAACATGCTTCACACTTAATACATTTATCCTGATTAATGTGGTGAGGTTGTTTAACAGTACCCTCAATAGCGCCAACAGGACATGTTCTTGCACATTTTGTACAACCTTTACATTTATCTTCTTGTATTTTAATTGTTTTAAGTGCTGTACAAACTCCTGCCGGACATTTTTTGTCTACAATGTGAGCAATATATTCATCTTTAAAGTATTTTAAAGTTGACAATACAGGGTTTGGAGCAGTTTTACCCAACCCGCATAAAGAACCGTCTTTTACTGTATTAGCCAAATCTTCAAGAATTTCAAGATCTTCCATTTCACCTTTACCTTTAACGATTTTTTCTAAAATTTTCAACAAGTTCTTAGTACCTTCACGGCAAGGAACACATTTACCGCAAGATTCGTTCTTAGTAAAGTTCATAAAGAATCTTGCAACTTCAACCATACAAGTATCTTCTGCCATTACAACAAGTCCGCCTGAACCAACCATAGCACCTGCTTTTGTTAAGGATTCGTAATCCATAGGTAAATCTAAGTGTTCTTCAGTTAAGCAACCGCCTGATGGTCCACCAATTTGAACAGCTTTAAATTTCTTACCGCCTCTGATGCCACCACCAATATCGAAGATAATTTCTCTTAAAGTAGTACCCATTGGAACTTCAATAAGACCTGTATTATTAACTTCACCTGTTAAAGCAAAAGTTTTTGTACCTTTAGATGTTTCAGTACCCATAGAAGAGAACCATTTAGCACCTTTTCTCATAATAACAGGAATATTAGCAAGAGTTTCTACGTTGTTAATTAATGTAGGTCTTCCAAATAAACCTTTATTAGCAGGGAATGGCGGTTTTGGTCTTGGCATTCCTCTTTCACCTTCTATTGAAGCAATAAGTGCTGATTCTTCACCACAAACGAATGCTCCTGCACCTTCTTTAATATGTAAAGTGAATGAGAACTCAGTTCCCATTATATTTTTACCTAAATAATGTCTTTCTTCAGCATCCGCAATTGCTTTTCTTAATCTTTTGATAGCAAGAGGATATTCTGCACGAACATAGATATAACCTTCATCTGCTCCAATTGCAAAAGCAGCAATTGCCATACCTTCTAAAAGTTTATGAGGGTCCCCTTCCATAACAGATCTATCCATGAATGCACCCGGATCACCTTCGTCACCGTTACATACTACGTATGATTTTCCGCCTTTATTAGCTGCTGTAAATTTCCATTTTAAACCTGTAGGGAAACCTGCGCCTCCTCTACCTCTTAAACCTGAATCTAAAACCTCTTGAATTACAGCATCAGGATTATTTTCTTTTAAAATATTTGATAACGCTTCATAACCGTGAACAGCAATAGCTTCATCTAATGATTCAGCATTAATATGTCCGCAATTTTCTAACGCAGTACGAGTTTGTTTTGCATAAAAATTAATATCGTCATTTTTCATAACGTGTTGTTGAGTTTTAGGGTCAACATATAACAATCTTTCAACAGGTTTACCGCCAACGATATGAGAATTAAAGATTTCTTCAACATCTTCAAGTTTTACTTTAACATAAGTTGTATGTTGTTCAGGTAAAACAACCAATACACCTTGTTCACAGAAACCATGACAACCTGTTGGAACAACTGTCATTTTATCATGTGCAGATAATGTTGAAACATTAGCACCTAATTCTCTAAATTTTGCCATAACTTTTTCAGAACCATTAGCAACACAACCTGTACCACCGCATACTAAAACTCTGAAACCTTGATTTTTAATTTCTTCTTGAGCAATTTCTTGCTCTTTTTGAATATCTATACTTAATTCCATTATTTATTTTCCTCCTGAAGAATAGTGTCTAAAACAACTTTAATAGCATCAGATGTCATTTGAGGATAAACTTTATCGTTAACCATAACAACAGGAGCCAAACCACAAGCACCTAAACAACTTACTGTTTCAAGAGAGAAAAGTCCGTCATCTGTTGTAAATTTACCATCTTTTAAATCTAATTTAGCTTTTATTGCGTTAATAACAGGCATTGAACCTCTAACGTGACATGCTGTACCATCACAACATCTTATTTCATATTTTCCCTTTGGATCTAATGAAAATTGAGCATAGAACGTAGCAACACCAAATACTGTAGCCGGTGATAAATCTTCTACTTTTGTACCAATGTAAATCATTGCATCTTCAGGAACGTATCTGTACACTTCCTGTACTTTTTGCAACATTGCAATTAAGTGAGACTTGTCTCCACCGCAATCTGCGATGATTTTGTCTAAAACTGCAATGTCAACTTTGTTTTGACTTTCAGTTGTCATTCGTAATCTCCTTTATACTTCTAATATTTGTTAAATGTTTTAAATCGTGAAAATTTTCACGTTTTTTACTCTATAATATAATTATCCTACAAAGAAGATTAAAATCAAGTTAAAAAAGCATTATTTATCAAGTGTTTTTAAAAAATTAATAACTTGTATTAAGGCATTTCTACGATGCGAAATATCATTTTTTTCCTCTTCTGAAAGTTCCGCCAATGTCAATGTTTTTCCGTTAGGTAAAAAAACAGGGTCATAGCCAAAACCGTTAACACCTTTTTGTTCTCTTATAATAGAGCCATGACATTCCCCATTAGCAACAAATTTAACATTTCCTTTTTCATCAAGCAATGTCATCACACAAACAAATTTTGCAGAGCGGTCATCTTTATTTTCTAAAAGTTTTAAAATTTTATCAATTTTTTCTTGTTGAGTTCCTGCAAATCTATTAGAATACAAACCGGGTGCGCCATTTAAAGCTTTTACACATAATCCTGAATCATCTGCAAGAGTATATTTATGAGTCAAAACATTTGCAGCTTTTGCCTTTATATAAGAATTTTCCTCAAACGATATACCATCTTCTACCGGATTAAACTCTTTTGGAGGAAGAACGAATTTAATATTCAAATTTTGACTCTTACAAATAGCTTCTATTTCTTGTAATTTATGTTCATTATTTGTTGCTACAACTATTTCCATCTTATTTTCCAAATCTTCTTTGTCTTGAATTATATTCCAAAATTGCTTTAATTAGTTCTTCTTCATCAAATTCAGGCCAAAACTTGTCTGTTACATAGAATTCCGAATAAGCAATCTGCCACAGAAGATAATTTGATATTCTCATTTCCCCACCTGTTCTAACTAATAAATCAGGCTCAGGAATATTACCAGTGTATAATTCTTTCGTTATACATTCTTCTGTAATATCTTCTTCTTTTACACCTTTTCTAACAATACTTTTAACAGCATTGACTATTTCTGCACGACCGCCATAATTAATAGCAATATTTAATTTAACACCTGTATTATTCTTTGTTTTCTCAACAGAATTATTCATAGTATCCTGCAAAGATGAACTTAATTTCGAAATATCACCAATAAATTTTATTACAACATTTTCTTCATGTAATTCAGATAATTCATTATCTAAAGTTGTTTTTATAAGACCCATTAAAAAATCAACTTCTTCTTTTTTTCTGTTCCAATTTTCAGTTGAAAACGCATAAACAGTCAAATATTCAATACCAATTTTATCACAACATCTAACAATATTTTTTAGAGCTGTAACACCTTTTTTGTGTCCAAATGCAGTAGGAAGATTATGCTCTTTTGCCCATCTTCTGTTACCGTCCATAATTATAGCCAAATGCTTAAAATTAGTATCTTTTACAATTTCTTTAATATTTTCTTTTTCTAAAAATTCCATATCTAAATTCTATACAAAAAAATGAAATTTGTACACATTAACCATATTTTGTGATAAATTAAAGAAATGATAAATCTACTCATACTATTTGTTCTCACAAAAAGAGAACTCACCATGTACAAAATTTCAAAATATATAAAAGATTATTTTGGTGCGTATATTTATCCGAGTTTTGGATCAATTAAGCCTGCTCTTAAACTTTTGGAACAAAAAGGACACATTAATATAAGAAAATCTATTTCTGATGGTGGAAAGCAATTCTGTTATTATTCAATAAATTCAAACGGTCAAGAACTTTTAAAAGAAGAAATTTTAAAACCAATTTCTGAAAATCCTGTTCAATTTTTTGCCAATGCAAATATCAAAATTTCTTGCGCTTCAATATTGGACAAAAAAGAAGTTGCAGATTTACTTTTTAATATAAAATCGATAGCAATGGAACATAAATTTCAAGCAGAAAAAATTTTGAATGACGAATATACTCCAAATACTTTTTACGGAAGAGTTGTACTTGATAATACCGTAAAACAATACGAAAATTTTATAGATTTCGTGGAAAGTTTAGAAAAAGAAAATGGCAATAATTAGTGCAATAAAAGAAAATTCTATAGCCGAAGAGCTAGAAATTCAAGCAGGAGACGAACTTGTAAGCATTGACAATGTAGAATTAAAAGATTTAATTGACTATAACTTTTATACAAAAGCAGAAGAATTAACCGTTTTAATAAAAAAACAAAATGGCGAACTCGAAGAAATAGAACTTGAAAAAGACTATGACGAAGATTTAGGTCTAATTTTTGAAAGTGCAGTTTTTGATAAAGTAAAACCATGTATGAACAAATGTATTTTTTGCTTCGTTGACCAACAACCTAAAGGACTAAGAGATACATTATACATAAAAGATGATGATTATAGACTCTCATATCTTCAAGGTACGTATATAACAATGACAAACCTAAAAGAAGAAGATAGAGAACGTATTTCAAAATTAATGCTCGGTCCCTTATATGTTTCTGTTCATACAACAAATCCTGAATTACGTGTAAAAATGCTAAAAAACCCAAATGCAGCAAATATCATAAACGATTTAAAATGGCTAAAAAAGCATAAAATCCCTATTCATGTACAAATTGTACTTTGTCCTGAGTACAACGATGGCGATGAACTTGAAAGAACGTTGTCAGATTTAGCAAAATTTAAAAGCATAATATTATCAACGGCAATTGTTCCTGTCGGATTAACTCAATTTAGAAAAATAGAACTAAAACCTGTTACAAAAAATGTCGCAGAAAAAACGATAGAAATATCGTCAAAATACAAAAACGTATGTTGTTCTGATGAATTTTTTATTCTTGCGGAAAAAGAAATACCGAAAACAAAATACTACGGCTCTTTTTCACAACTTGATGATGGAGTAGGCTCTATAAGATTACTACTTGATAATTTTGAAAAACTAAAATTACCTAAAAAAATTAATAAACCTCTAAAAATAATCTTTGCGACTTCATACGCCGCAAAATGTGCTTTTGAAATAATTTCAGAAAAATTAAATAAAATTAAAAATTTAACAACAAAAGTAACACCAGTAAAATCAACATACTGGGGAAATACAATAACTGTTGCTGGATTAATAACATCGGAAGACTTGATAAGAACAATAAAAAACGTAGATGCAGATTATGCGGTAATTTCTTCCGTAATGTTAAAAGCTTTTTCTCACACATTCCTCGACGGAAACACTGTAGAAAATGTAGAAAAAGAAACAAGCAAAAAGTTGTTTATAATAAATGATAATTACTCTATCAAAGAACTCGTTGATTTTTTAAAAACTCTTAGTTAAATATTTCCAAATAAAAAAGCCACCTTGTTGGCGGCTTGACTAACACACTTTCACACTTTTTTGAATTTAACGAGGATATTAATTTAATTACCTTCACACGAGATGAATTTATTTTCTTAAATCTTTTCTTCCTCTTACTCAGCTTACTTACCTTTCAGAACTTTTCCTCTTTTATCTATTTTTTCTTATTTTTTCTCCTTTTGATATTTTTAATAACGAGTGTATTTAATACACCCCTTTGTTTGTGTACTTCACCCCGATTATGCTGCTACGGTATTTGTTGCATATCTTGCTGTTCTTGCATTGATTCTTGAGCAAGCTTGATTTAATCTTTGTGATAACACAAACATATTTCTATGCATTGATGCAAAATCGTTCATTGCTGACATCATTTTTTCTGGATTTATCATTGATGTCATCGATTCATGGTTATCAACTCTTTCTTGGGCATATTTCTTTACTAATAGTTGATCGATTCTATCTCTTGCACCAATTGCCATATTTATTTCCCCTTGTTTTATTCTTTATTTATTGTTCCCTGTATTATTCTTATTAAGAAATTTTCAACTACAAGTTAAGCTATCTGTTCTTTAGAACAAGCTCGCTTCAAA
>CACZSH010000045.1 GCA_902783785.1 uncultured bacterium
GAAATGGAAAGAGAAAATGGCAAAGACAATTGGTATTGACTTGGGTACAACAAACTCAGTAGTAGCAGTAATGGAAGGTGGTAAACCAACCGTTATAGCAAATGCAGAAGGAACAAGAACAACTCCTTCAATTGTAGGTTTTACAAAAACAGGTGAAAGACTTGTCGGACAATTAGCAAAGCGTCAAGCTATATTAAACCCTGACAAGACAATCGCTTCAATTAAAAGACACATGGGCGAAGATTATAAAAAGAATATTGACGGTAAAGATTATACACCGCAAGAAATATCAGCAATGATATTAAGAAAATTAGCAGAAGATGCTAGTACTTATTTGGGAGAAAAAGTAACATCAGCAGTAATTACAGTTCCTGCATATTTTAACGATGCACAAAGACAAGCAACAAAAGACGCAGGTAAAATTGCAGGGTTAGATGTACTTCGTATTGTAAATGAACCTACAGCAGCTGCTTTGGCATACGGACTTGAAAAAGAAAGTGCTGAAAAAGTTTTGGTATTTGACTTAGGTGGTGGTACATTTGATGTATCTATCTTGGAAATTGGTGATGGTGTTCACGAAGTTCTTTCTACATCAGGTGATACTCACTTAGGTGGTGATGACTTTGATGAAAAAATCATGAAATGGATTTGTGAAGAATTTAAAAAACAAGAAGGTATTGATTTATCAAATGATAAACAAGCTATGCAACGTATTAAAGAAGCTGCTGAAAAAGCAAAATGTGAATTGTCATCAGTATTTGAAACAACAATCAATTTACCGTTCATTACAGCTGATGCCAATGGTCCAAAGCACTTGGATTTAACGTTATCAAGAGCTAAATTTGAAGAATTATCATATGACTTGTTAGAAAGATGTAAAAAACCGGTTGAACAAGCAATTAATGATGCTGGCATTTCTAAATCAGAAATCAACGAAGTAGTATTAGTTGGTGGTTCAAGCCGTATTCCTGCTGTTCAACAATTAGTAAAAGATTACACAGGAAAAGAACCTAACCAATCAGTAAACCCTGATGAAGTAGTTGCAGTTGGTGCTGCAATTCAAGCAGGTGTATTGGCCGGTGAAGTTAAAGATATTGTATTGTTAGATGTAACACCTCTAACATTAGGTATCGAAACATTAGGTGGAGTAATGACACCATTAGTACCACGTAATACAACAATTCCGGTATCAAAATCACAAGTATTCTCAACAGCAGAAGATAATCAAACAGCAGTTGATATTCACGTATTACAAGGTGAAAGACCAATGGCAAGAGATAATAAATCTTTAGGTAAATTCTTACTTGATGGTATTCCTGCTGCTATGAGAGGTGTTCCTCAAGTTGAAGTTACATTTGATATTGATGCTAACGGTATTGTAAATGTTTCTGCAAAAGATAAAGCAACAAATAAAGAACAAAAAATTACAATTACAAATTCTTCTAACCTTTCTGAATCAGATATTGATAAAATGGTAAAAGAAGCAGAAGCAAATGCCCAAGAAGATAAGAAGAAAAAAGAAGAAGCAGAAACAAAAAATAACGCAGCAAGTATGATAACTTCTGCTGAAAGAATAAAGAAAGATTTTGAAGGCAAAATTTCTGATGACGATAAGAAAAAACTTGATGAACAAAAAGATGCTCTTAAAAAAGCATTAGATGAAAATAAATCAGGAGATGAAATTAAGAAATTGTCTGATGAATTACAACAAACAATCTTTGCTATTTCACAAAAGGCATACGAAGCAGTACAAAAAGAAGAAGCTCCAAATGCTGAAAATACATCATCATCAAATGAAACAAAATCTGATAACAAAGACGATGATGATATAATTGATGCGGAATATACAAAAGAATAATTTATCTGATAAACAATTTAGAAAATTAGGCGAGGGTGATTTTAAATCACCCTCGCCTTTATCAAATAAAGATTAATAATCTTCTTTACTTGCCATTTCAAGCATATAATATGTCATGTAAGCACCTAATGCTACGGCTTTAGGATCTAAATCAGTGTTGTTTGCAACTTCCAAAATTGCTGAATTTACTTCAGGATTTTCGTCTTTTAAGTGTTGTACCATTTTTTTTCGCCAACCGTTTATGTCCTGAAAAACCTCTGCATAAGTTAATGTTGAATGATCTTCTGTTATGGTTGGAAGCATATCCGTTAGCCCTTTCTTCTTTTTTATAATTATATAGGTTTTTAAAAATTTTGGCTATATGCTTTACATCTTATTTCATTTTTTATATCATTAAGTAAGAGGGAATTATAAATGACTGATGAGTTAAATGAAAAAGTAATTAACTTATTTCAAAAACATAATAAATCAAAAAGTGATGTGCATGATGATGTTATAAAATTTTTTGAAGGTTTTCATTATGTTAAAATTTCTCGTGATAAAAACGGAAAAAAGTTTAAATATGATTATTTAAAACAATATGCCGAAAATTGTCATTATATAGTTCGTGTAATGAGAAAAGTAGATGGTGAAGTCGTTTTATACAATTATGATGTACCAAATACTGATTTATACAAGTTTTTAGAAAAATTTGAAAACAATACGCTTAACGGAATGATTATCGAAATAGATAAATATTTCCCTGATGGTTTAGCGTAAAAATAATTAAATATGGAATTTATAGAAAAATATCACGAAAGTTTGTATTCATGTAACAAACCGTATCAATATATTGGCGGCGAGTTTTTATCATTCAATAAAAATTTTGACGATGCAAAAGTCAAATTTGCGTTTGCCTTTCCTGATAAATATGAAATAGGTATAAGTAATCTTGGTCAAAGAATCTTGTATTCAATTGTGAATGAACAAGAAAAATATATGGCCGATAGAGTTTACGCTCCCGAAAAAGATTTTCAACCTGAAATTCTTTACGGATTGGAAAGTAAAAGGGCTATTAAAGATTTTGATGCAGTAGGCTTTTCAATACAGTATGAATTATCGTATCCGACGATTTTGAAGATGTTGGATATGTCTGATATACCATACAAAAATTCTGATAGAAAAGAAACCGATCCGATAATAATTGCAGGTGGGCCATGTACGTTTAATCCACTACCTATGAAAGATTTTATCGACTGTTTTGTCGTAGGTGATGGAGAAGAAGTAATTTTAGAAATTTGTAAAATTTTAGAAGATTATAATAATTCATCTCGCGAAGAAAAAATTAAAAGATTATCGGAATTAGAAGGCGTATGGGTATCGAAATATCCAAAAGATGTAACAAAAAGAGTTGTACAATTAACTTATGATAACGCTCTAAAAAAATATCCTGTTCCGTTTTCAACATCTGTTCATGACAGAGCAATAACAGAAATAAGAAGAGGCTGCACAAGAATGTGCAGATTTTGTCAACCTGGGCATGTTACACTTCCTGTAAGAGAAAGAAGTGCGGAAGATATTATAAAAATAACAAAAGAACTTGTTAAAAATACAGGATATAATGAATACTCTTTGCTTTCACTATCTTCAAACGATTATACCAATATAAACGAGGTTATAAAGGAATTAAATTGTGAATTTAAAAATAAAAAAGTGTCAGTATCACTACCAAGTCAAAGAATAGACGGATTTAATCTTGAACTTGCAAATTTAACTCAAGAGGTTAGAAAAGCGGCGATGACATTAGCTCCTGAGGCAGGCAGTCAACGACTAAGAAATGTAATAAAGAAAAACATAACAAGAGAACAAATTATTGATGTTTCACTGGAACTTTATAAAAACGGCTGGTCAAAAATAAAATTCTATTTTATAGCAGGACTTCCGACAGAAACCCTTGAAGATATGGAAGAAATGGCTAAACTTTTAGGAACTATCCGTTGGAAACAAAAAGTTATGAAAAAAGAATTAGGTTTAAAACATTCTTTGGATATAACTTGTACACTTTCTGTTTTTGTTCCTAAACCTCATACTCCGTTTCAATGGGTATCTCAAATGTCTATTGACAAAGTTTTAGAACATATTCATTATTTAAAAGATTGTCTTAAAACCGTAAAAGGGGTTAAAATAAATTATCATGAACCTTTTATTTCTCAGATAGAAGCTGTATTAACCAGAGGTGATGAAAATTTAGGTAAATATATTGAGGCATTATACAAAAACGGTTGTTATTTAGATGCTTGGGGTGAATATTTTAATAAGGATATTTGGAAAAATACCGCATCTGATTTGGGTATAAATCTTGAAGATTTGAGTACAAAACAGTATTCTCTTGATGAAAAATTGCCTTGGGATTTTGTAAAAACAGGACTTGATAAATCTTGGCTCATTGAAGATTACAAAAAAGCTTTTGACGAAAGTTTAGACTCTGATTTTACTCCGACTTGTGAACAACATTGTGTGAATTGCGGAGTTTGTAAAAATTTAAAAGTTAAAAAAGTCTATGATAAAAAATATTCGGCAAAAAAAATTAAGACTGAACAAAAAGAAGTAAATAAGGATACTATTTATAAATATCGTTTAAAAGTTACTAAAAAAGGTAATTTAAGATATTTTTCTCATTTGGATTTTCAAAATGTTTTTATAAAAGCAATAGGTCGTACAAAATTTGATATGGCATTTACTTGCGGTTTTAATCCTACAATGAAACTTTCTATGGGCGTCGCATTACCGTTATTTGTAGAAAGCGATTGTGAATTAATTGATTTTGAATGTTATAACGATTTAACCGAATCTGATATAAAAACAGAACTTTCGCAATATTTACCGCAAGGTTGTGATATAAAGGAAGCTTACAGAATAGAAAGAAATTCAAATTCCATAGATACAACTGTAAGTTGGGCTGAATATGAAATAAAACTTTTTAAAAATGATAATTGTAATTTAAAATCTTTCATGTATAATTGTGATAGAGTTTTATCTTCTCCGGAAATTTTAATAGAGAAGAAAAACAAAAAAGGTTTAATAAAAACATTAAATATAAAATCTTCTGTAAAATCATACAGATTTGAAGGTGAAAAACTGTTTATTGTCTTAAAAACAGGTCAACAGTCAGAAATTCCGCCCGTAAGAGCAGATGTACTTATGAACCTTATTGATAGCACCCTAATATTTGATATAAAACGTATCAGATTTTTAGATGATAATTTAGAAGAAGTTTAATATATAAAGGAAGAAATTTTTATGAAAAAACAACAAGTATCAACTTTTGAAGAAGGAAAGAAAATTGTAATCGCAGAAAGAGATAACATTGCCGCTTTAATGGAAGATGGAAAAGTAAGTGAATTTTTCATTAACAGAGGAGAAGTTCTTTTAGGTGATGTATATTTGGCAACAGTAGAAAATATTTTACCAAGTATTGATGCAGCATTTGTAAATGTCGGATATGATAAAATGGGTTTTTTACATGCTCAAGACGTAATGGGAAAAGGTGCATTACAAGATAAATTATCACCAAAACAAAAATTGATAGTACAAGTTACAAAAGAACCAACAGGGCATAAAGGGCCTCGTGTAACTACGGAAATAAGTTTACCGGGAAGATTTTTAGTATTAATTCCTTCAGAAGCAGGTATTAATGTAAGTAAAAAAATTGAATCAGTAAAAGAAAGAGCAAGATTAAAATCAATTGTAAGTCTTCTAAAACCAGTAGGTTTGGGCGTAATTATAAGAACAGAAGCAGAAAATCAAACAGAAGCTGATATTCAAGAAGATTTGGAAATCCTTTTGGAAAAATGGAATAACATAATAACTGCATCAGAGTCACTTGAAGCTCCAAATTTATTGTGTCGAGATCAAGATTTGTTATATAGAGTTATTCGTGAAGCTTGTACGGAAGATGTTAAAGAAATTCTTGTAGATACAGCATTTGCTTTGAATAGAGTTCAAAATTTATTACTAAATTGGCATATGAATAAAGATATAAAAGTTGAATTATATAAAGGAACAGAACCTTTATTAATAGCAACTAATATTCATAAAGAAATAAAAGCAGCACTTCAAATTAAAGTAAATATGCCGTCAGGCGGGTACTTGTTTATACAACAAACAGAAGCTTTAACAGTAATTGATGTAAACTCAGGTAAGTTTGTAAGTGCAGGAACACAAGACGAGACAATTCTAAAAACAAATATTGAAGCAGTCCACGAAATAGCTCGTCAATTAAGATTGAGAAATATTGGTGGTATGGTAATTGTAGACTTTATTGATATGCTTTCAAGAGCAGATAAACTTGCTGTAATGGAAGAATTAGAAATAGCATTTGAAGCCGATAAAGCTAAACCTCAAGTAGGTCAATTATCTGATTTAGGACTTGTTGAATTAACAAGACACAGACAAGGTCAAAGTTTATCAGAAATATTTGCTAAAAAATGTCCTCACTGTCAAGGAGCAGGATACATAATGGAGGACTTTAAATTCTCATCTCCTGTTGCAGAAGGTGAATATAGAGCAAAAGCAGCAAAAATGAAACTTCCTGTAAGCAATTTTAAGAAAAATAATAACAACAACAATAATAATTACAAAAATCAAAACCAAAATGACAGACAAAAACAAGAACAAAGAGAACAGGTTGAACAAATAGAAACAAATGAAAATCCGTCATTAGCTGCACAAGAAGAAATAACACAAATTAAAAACGAAAAGAAACAAAAAGGCAAAAAACGTAATAATAAAAAGCAAATTCAAGAATTTGTAGAAAATTCATCTATTGATACAGCAGATGTTGTAATGAGTCCTATGGAAGAAATAACACCTGTAGTAGAAGAACCTCAACAATCTGCAGAAATAACCGAAAATGAACCTATTGAAGTTATTGAAAATATGGAAGAACAGCCATCTCAAGAAGAAAAACCTAAAAAGGGAAGACGTCCTAACAGAGGCTCAAAAAGAAAGACAAATTCAAGAAAAAAATCTGAATAATATTATGAAAATTCAATTAAAAAAACTAATAATTTTAATAGCAATAGTAATACCGTTATTTTTCAGTATTACTGCTTTTGCTGTTGATGATGAAATAACTGATATAGAAATTCTTACAAAAACTCCAGTAACAGGTATTGCTGAAGAAATTCCGATTTCAAATATTAAAGCTGTTAGTGAAGAAGAAGTAATAAAAGATATTGATGAATTACAAGAAGAAGAAAGATTTAAACAAACAAAACCAAATGTGCTATTGAAATTTTTTATTGCAATGGCCTGGGTTATAATTTCTTCTTTAATAATATATTTTTCACTTATCTCATATAGAAAAATTTCAAAAAAACAAGAATTCGGTATTGATGTAGAAGAAAATACGCTGGAAGCTCCTAAAAGTTTTAAAGAAGCAATAAATTTGTTTATAAAAAAGACAAGAGATTAAACATTATCAAGCAAATTATTATAAATATCAACTGTTAATTTGCATATTTTTAAATTCCTGTCGCAAAGACTTTTTAACGTAGCTTTATAACAATTTATAAGAGTTTTATTAAGTCCATTTTCTTGTTCTAATAATTCCCTATTGCATTTACACCATTCACAATCTCTTGTTTCTGTTTCGATTTTATCTGCTAAAAATATAATTTTTTCAAAAAGAGTCATATCCATTTTACCTAATGTATGCCATCTTATAGCTGATAAAATTTCTTCATCTGTTATTCCAAATATGGTTTTTGCAATATAAGCTCCAATCGGTGCATGCCAAGTTTTATAATTTATTTTTTCTTCTTCTAAAATGTCAACTTTATCAAAATAAGATTTAGAAACTTCTTTACTAAAACATTTTGCACAATCGTGAAGTAATCCTGCAAGATAAGCTTTTTCAGAATTAATATTATATTTTAATGCTAATTCCCTAGCACAATTAGCAACACCTATTGTATGTCGATATCTTTCTTCGTTAAGATTTTCTTTTAACCAATTTTCTATGTTTTTAAGTTCTGTTTGTTTTAATTCCATTATAAATATTTATTTAAAGAAGTTTATTAGGTTTTTGTTCTTCTTCTATCTTGTCTGATATTTCATCTTCTGCTTCATGTTTTGGTTTATAAAGTTCATTTTCTTTAATGTATTCAATTACATTTTGAGGAAGTAGTCCCGTAACAGGTTTACCTTTTTTTATTCTTGAACGAATGACACGTGAAGATAAATCAATAAAAGGAAGTTTAGCTATTTCAAAATCATAGCCTTTGTCTTTTAAATAATCAAATTTTCTCATGTCAAAATCTTTTTCTCGAGGAAAAACAATAAATTTTATTAATTTTTTAAGTTCTTCTGCTTCATACCAAGTTTCAAATTCTTTAAATGCATCTGAACCAATAATAAAGTTTATTTTTCCTTCTATTGCAGAATAACGTTTATAAAGTTCCTGAATAGTAATATAGGTATAAGAAAATTTTGAATTACTGTATTCTATATTACTAAAATTAAAAGAGCTTTCATGTGCAACAGCCATTTTTACCATATTAAGACGATGATGAGCAAGTTCATCATCAATTTCTTTATGAGGTGGTTTATAAGCCGGTACAAATAAAATTACGTCAAAATCATAGTTACTTCTAACATAACTGGCAACAGCTAAATGAGCATTGTGTATTGGGTTAAATGTTCCGAAATATACACATAATTTCATATAAAAAATCCTTCTGTATTGTTAAGTATATTTTACAAAAAAAAACCCGATTTGTAAATAAATCAGGTCTTACATTAAAACTTTATTTTAAGGTAATTAATGTTTAAATGTGTGTGTGTAAGTGTTAGTTAGTGTGTGTTTAGTTTAATTTCAAATCTACTTTATTGTTGAAAGCAATCATATTCATGTAGGAGAAAAGCATATCCGATCTATCCTCAGGCTCACCTTCTTTTGCCTCAGGCTTTGGATTGTTGATAACCATATCAATTCGTTGTTGCATTGGATCAATTTTTAAATTACCAACAGGCATACTTAAACTCCTCACATATCACTCTCTACACTTATATAAAAAAATTTTTAAAAGTCGAATTTCAGCATGTCTAATTTTTGTTACATAAGTTAATAAAAATCGTGAAAACCATGGAATATAGGCAATTTTCATGAAAAAAAGTTTTTATATAAGTAAGGTTAATTAGTTTTTGGTGGTTAAATTGGTTCAAAACGTAGGTTCAAAATCATATAGATATCCTCAAAAAGACTTGCAAGTTCTTGCAAGATACGCTAATGGATTAGAAGTTAACCCTAAGAAAGAAAAAATTACTGATGGATTAACAGTAATGAATTTAATGTCATATCCTTTGACAATGTCTGCATACGATGGATATAGATGGGTAAAAACTAATAAAGGTAATTATAAAGAAGCATTTAAAAAAGTAACAACAGAAGCAAAAGCTGCAAATAATGTTTTAAAACAAACAGGTATAAAAGGTGTATTAAGAAATGTAGATGCCAAAAACGTATTAGCGTCAATACCTGAAGAAGAATATTTATCAACATTATCATCAGCAACACAAGATTTATATAAAAAAGCACAATCTTATGCGACAACTGCATCATCAACAAGCGGAAATATAAAAGATGCATTAAAACAAGCAAACCAAAAATTAACAGAAGCAAATGCGGCAGCATATGCTGAAAGAGCAGCAAATGCAACAGGAATATTTACAAAAGTAAAAAATGCTTTAGGAATAACTGCAGTAAATAAAGGCCTTAATAATTTAGCAGCAAAATCACCGGTATTTTCAAAATGTTTAGATGCGTACAGAAACGAATCAGGAACATTTATGTTAGTTCTTGAAGGTGGTATGGAAGCTGCAACTAATGTTGTTCCTACTTTTAAAAAGTTAGGAGCAAAAAGAGGTTTTAAACAACTTGGTAAATCAACAGCTACAACTATTTCATCAGTAGCAGGTTGGGTAGCAGGTTCAGCATTAGGTTCAAAAGTTGGAAGTATAATAAAAGCTGCAACAGGTTCAACAAAAGCAGGTGCATTAGTTGGAGTATTTGCTGATAAAGCTTGTTCATATATTGGCGGTTCAATAGTTCAACACTTTGCAACAAAAGGTGCTCAAAAATTAGTTGGTAAATCAGAATTAGAAAAAGCAAAAGAAGAAGAAACAAATGCACTTGCAGAAATGGCACAAAATGATGAAGAAGTTCTTCAAGCATTGTTGGTAGCTGCAAATGAAAGAATGGAAGCAGAAGGAATAGATAATCCTAATTATTTAGCAGTTCAAGAAGCTTGTCAAAATCTTGTAGCAAGCCAACAACCATCGCCAATGTTAACAAGAGAACAATTAGCACAAGCAGCTCAAGCTTTGGAAGATAATCAAACAGTTGTTCCTCAAACTCAACAACAAGTTAATGCTTCATTAAAACAAAACGATTCAGAAAGAGCACAGGCTGCTTTAAAGAATTCAGAAGCATTTATTAATAAAATTTCTAATTCTTTATTAAAATAATTTTTATTAAATAAAGTCTTGAAAAGATAGAAGAAAGAGCTATAATTTATAGTATTAAAAGGAACATTGAAAAATAAATATGGGGACGTACTGGCTTTTGACAGGACGTTTGATGGAAACAGGTTGCGAATCCGAGAGCTGTTCTCGGTTATCAACGAGCAAATTAAAATGAATGCTACAGATAATGTTGTAGTAGCTGATTTCTCAAGAGCAAGAGCTCTTGCTGCTTAATCGAAGCAGTTCAGCCTCTCATAGTTGTCCAGCTTGCCGATGCTATGGGACCACCATGCAAGACGCAGTACATTCATGATAGTAGATGTATCAAGA
>CACZSH010000046.1 GCA_902783785.1 uncultured bacterium
AAGCATCTTTACTAATGGCCCAAATGTGTCAGGCACTAAAATTCTTCTATATACTCCTGACAATAATGATTGAACATTTGGTGATTTATCTTCGTTAAATTTTGAAAATGTTCCATAGTACATTTTATCTACACCTTTAACATTTTCTGCAGCCATTGAATTTGCTATATATAAACCTTCACAAATTTCGCCTTCATCTTTTGTAATGTAGGTACGGAACAATTATAAATAAAGTAAGTATTATATTATTAATTAAAAAATTTTGTAGTTTTTTTATTTAATAGAGTATAAAAAATTAATTTATTTTATGGACACTACTTGTTTAAAGTGTTATATTAACTTTATGGGTGAAAATGCAAAACAAATAAAAGGTTTTACTTTAGGTTTAATAGTTTTTATCGGTATATTTTTCAGGTTTAGTGCTTATATTTCTAACCCGTCATTTTGGTTTGATGAAAGTGCTTTGGCATATAATATAATTTCTTTAAAGTATATAGATTTATTTGGTGTTTTGCATTTACAGCAGGTAGCACCTCCATTATTTTTAATTTTAACAAAGTGGGTTGTTTCTATATTCGGTAAATCAGAATTATGTTTTAGATTTATCCCTTTTTTTGTCGGGTGTTTAACCTTTATTCCTTTTTATTTTTTATTGAAAAATATATTTGAAAAAAACTCTACAATATTTTTTGCAATGTTTTTATTTGCTATAAATCCTAAACTTATATACTTCGGAATTGAGTTTAAGCCATATATTTTAGATGTATTTTTTGCTGTTTCAATATTTTTATTATTTGAAAAAATTAAATTAAATGAATGGAATTGGAAACATTTACTTATTGCAGGAATAGCTTTTGGCATTTGTATTTGGTTTTCTTTTACTTCAGTTATTTTAACTTTTGTCGGTATTATAACTATTTTAATTTCGCAGAAAAATGTAAAGCATTGGTTAATTTTAATTTCACCCATAATACTTAATTGGTTTTTATTTGCTTTGTACTACTTAAATATTTCTCATATGTATAAAAGATTTATGACCAATTTCTTTTATGCTGAATTTAATCACATAACAATTCCTGTAAGTTATTTTTTTAATAATGAGATACAACTTGCTAATTTGGTCGTTTATATAACGATTTGCGTTGGTATTTTGTATCTGATGATTAATAAAAAACGTTTTGAAATAGCTTTTATAATGTGGAGTTTTATAATAACAATTATTTTAAGTCAATTTCACTTATACCCTGCTTATGAAAGATTTATTTTATTTTTAATTCCTTATTCAATTATTATTATAGCGGCTGTTTTTAATTATCTTGTAGAGTCCAGAACTTTTCAATCAAGATTGGTTTTAATTATTATAATGCTTTCTTTAATCCCTACTTCAATTACTCATAAGGGTTCTGATGCTCGTCAGTTAACACAATATTTTATTGATAATTTAAATAAAGAAGATTTTATTGTTATTGATAATTTAGCATTACCGGATTTTCTATTTTATACGTTTGATGTAAAAATGGAAAATAAAATAGTTGTTCCTTTTGAAAAAGTTAATGATAGAGTTATGTACAAAACAGGTTCTAATTTTGAATTTCCTACTTTTGTTGATAAATTTTGGTTTTATTCAACAAGAACAAAAAATTTCAATAATATTATAGAGCATGAAGGTAATATTGAAAAAATAAAAGGATATAAGATTATTAATAAAATGATAACACCTAATGGTGGAGTTTTTAAAGTAACTAAGGATTAGGAACTTTAATTATTCCGTAGGAAAGTTTTGTCGTTTTTTATTATTTTTATTTTTTAATAATTTATCTCTTTTTTTATAAAAATCTTCTTTTAATGCTTTAAGCTGTTCTTTGTAAAATTTCTTTTTCATTTTCTTTTCAAGTTTTGCAGCTTTCTTTTTTTGTTTTATTTCAAGTTTTCTAACATCTTTTAAATGTTTTGTTTCAGCTTCTACTTGTTCAATGCTTTTTATTCCTGATTGTATAAGTTTAAAGCCTATTACGCTAACTTCTTTTGATTGGTTAGATAACGATTCTAATTTTGATGTAGTTCCGTTACAATCGATACTCCATGCTCCTAAAAATTGAGGTCTTTTTCCTGTATATGCATATGCATTTATTACAATTCTATCTTTATTTTTTTTGTCGAATCCTAAGGGATAAATATCCCATCTGTATTCGCTGAGTTCAAATCCTTTTTCTTTTTCCCAAAAATGCAAAATAGCTTGTCGTATTTCTGTTAAATTTGTTGCTTTTTGGGTTTTAAAATCATAAACCCAAACGTTTGTTTGCCATATTCCGTCAAATGTATTACCTATTTTTTCTTTTGCTACCAATTTTGTTAAATCCACATTAAAATCTATTGGCGTCATTGTTCTAAATGTATTTCGAACCTCTGTATCTTTTTCTGTTTCAAGAATTGGTTTTTGTCCACGTCTTGCTATATTTGCTTTTAAAATTCTTTGTGTATCTGGTAGTGTTATATCCAATGGTACTACATAAAGTTCTCCTGAAGTTACATTTCTATCTGCATAATAATAAACTTCAGGATAAACCATAAATTTAAGGTCATTTGATACTATGCCATAGTCTTTTTGGCTTCTATCAAATTTATATTTTCTTGTTAAATGTATTTCAGGGCTTCCTGGAGGATTATTATATCTTACCAATTTATATGTTGGTTGAGGAAGATATTTCATATCCTTGTCTTGAATCGGTGGTTTAAAGTCCATATCTTCTTTTGATTTATCTTTTACCTTTGATTCAACTTCATATTCGGCTTTTGTCATGTAGCCTGATTTTGGCATCAAACTTTTTTTATAATTATTTTTTAATTCTCTTTTTTGTACTTTATAAATATATTCTAATTCTTTAATCTCTCTACTTTTTATTAAAACAGGTCTATGAAAAGTAAATTTGTGTTTTTTTGAATTAGCTTTCTTTATATTTTTAATTTTTTTAACTTTATCTGCTTTCGTTTTTGTTGCAGACAAATTTATTAATGCTGTTGAAGATTTTTCTTCAGGCAGATTAAAATATTTATCTCCCTTTTTAAAATTTTTTAAATCTTGTTTGCTAAGCTCTGGTATTGTTAATTCTATTTTTGCTGATATTTTATCTTTATTTTCTGTTTCGTATGCCAATAAAGATAAATCGGCTTGAAGAAAAAGTGCCATTGCCGTGCTTAAAAACATTTTTTAAACCAAGCCTTCTTTCATAGCTAAATTAATTGCTTTTGTTCTATTTTCAGTACATAATTTTTGCAAAATACTATGTACGTGTGCTTTTGCTGTTGCGTATGATATTACAAGTTCATCAGAAATTTCTTTATTTGATAAACCATTTACAATAAGTGCTAAAACTTCCAATTCTCGTTCTGTTAAGCCATATGTTTGTTTAGCGCTATTATTATTGTTCAATCTTGATTCTTCTGTTTTTATTGAATAAGGAATTCTATTTCTTTGAATATTAGATAAAACTATTCTTGCAATATTTGGATCAATCCATGCTGTTCCTTGTGATACTGCTTTAATAGCCGTCACAGTTTGTTCTCTTGTTGCGCCTTTCATTATGTACCCATCTGCTCCTGATTCAAATGCAGATAAGACATCATCCTCATTATCTCTTGATGTGTACATTAAAATTTTTATTTCAGGATTGTAGTTTTTTATTATTTTTGTAGCTTCTATTCCGTCTATTTCGGGTAAGCCAATATCCATTAAAATTATATCAGGATTTAGTAATTTTGCTTTATTTATTCCTGATATACCGTCTTCAGCTGTATCAATAAGTTCAATTCCTTCTACTCTTTCTATTACTAAAGACAAAGCAAGTCTTGTCATTTCATGGTCTTCTACCATCAAAACTTTAATATTAGCCATTTATTAATTCCCTTTCTTTATTAGGAACAACAACATCTGTCAATAAGAATGAAAATTCGCTGCCTTTGTTTATTTTACTTTCAAGCCAAATTTTGCCTCCGTGTGCTTCTACTATTTGTCTTGATAAATATAAGCCTAAACCTGTTCCTGTTGAACGTTTTTTACTTGTTCCCTGAGAAAATCTCTTAAACAGATTAGGAATATCTTCTTTTGGAATTCCATTTCCATTATCTATTACAGAAAACACAATGTCGTTATCTTCTCTTTTTATATTTATTATTATTTTTCCACCATTATTTGTGTAATTTATTGCGTTACCGCATAAGTTTGTTATAACACGTCTTAATTCGCTTCTATCTGCATTTATAGTTATATTTTCTGCAGGCGTATATTCAAGTATAAATTCCAAATCTTTTTTATCTGCAAGTGGTTTCAACTCGTTATAGCATTGTTCACACAAACCTTTAAATTCAAAATTTGTTTTAACCAATTCTAATTTGCCTGCATCATATCTGTACACTTCTAACAATGAATTTACAAGTCCAAGTAAGTTTTCATTATTGGTTTTTAATGTTGTTAAAAGCATTGTAGCTTTTTCGCCAAATTCTCCTAATTCTCCGTCAAGGAAGAATTTTAATGTTTGAATGGCTGCTAAAAGAGGTGTTCTCATATCGTGAGTTAATGTAGCGATGAAATCATCTCTTAACTGTTCAGTTTCTTTTTGAACAGATACATCTCTTATTACACCAACATATTTTTGTATTGTTGTTTCATCACTTTCTATTCTTGCTAAACTTATTTCAACAGGAATTGACTTACCCGATAGAGTATTTGTTATGTAATAATCTCTTAAAATTATTTCAGCTTTATCTGAATCTAATTCACTAAAGATTTCTCCTCTTTGTGGCATTGCAATATCTTTAAATTTCATTTTTTCCAGATGAATTGCACTTAGTCCTGTTAAATTTTCACACGCAGGATTTACTTGTTCTATTTCACCATTAGAGTTTATAATTATTATTCCGTCTGCGCAATAATTTATTATATTACTCATTTTTGAATTTAGTTCTAAAATATCTGATGTTTTTTCTTTTACCAAATCTTCAAGATTATGAGAATATTTTTCAAGTTCTTTTTTTGCAATTTCAAGTTCTGATATTTTTTCATTTAATTTCTTTATTAAATTACTTCTTTCAATACCATTTTTTAATGTTATAACTAAATCGTCGTTATCCCAAGGTTTTTCAAGATATTTGTAAATTCCGACATCGTTAATTGCTTGAATAGCATTTTCTTTATCGGCATAACCGGTAAGTAAAATTTTACTTACATCAGGATATAATTTTTTTGCTTTTGTCAAAAATTCGACCCCATTCATCTCAGGCATTTTCATATCTGACAATATTACAGAAGGTTCATTTGTTTTTATATATTCCAAAGCTTCAATCGGATTGTTGAAATATTTTGTATTTTCAAAACCCTCTATTTTAAATAATACTTTTAATGATGATGTTACGACTTGTTCGTCATCTACTACAACTATTAGCCCTTTTTCCATAACATTAGAATAACGTATTTTATTTCTTAAGACAAATGCTTAACAAATTTTCATGAATTTTAGTTAAGATGATTTTTGAAGTATTTTAAAATTTCGATTAGTGTTGAAGAATTTCCGGTGTATCCTGATTTTGAGACTATCCATTGTGATTTATGATCCAGTGAAAGTGCTATTTGAGGTGCTGCTTCATCTATTATTTGAAGTTGAAGTGAGTTTATAGCTTTGCAGCATTTTACAGAAGTTTCTCCACCAAGTGTTATTAATATTACATCTTTTCTGGATGTTACTTCTTTAGTTAATTCTGCAAGATAGTCTGTAATTTTTTCTATTAATTTAGGTTTTGTCATTTCATTAGAAAGCGAATCATCTGAAAAACCGTCAAAATCATGGATTAATGTAGATGCGTGAACTGTAACTACGTCCTTTTGTTCTAAGTTTTCCAATACCTTATTTATTATATTTTCGGTTACACCTTCAATAAGCATTTGCAAATTAATATTTATTGCAAATTTATTTTCTATTTCTTCGCTTGCGGATAATTTTTCAATTTGTGTATTACAAAGATGTGTTGGAGAACCTGAAATTATTAATTTTGGTAAGTTTGGAATTTGTTTAACTTTTATTTTTTCTTCTTTATTTTCAATTATTAAATTTGCAAGGACTTGTGCTGTTGCAGATGTACCAACTGGCAATATATTTAATTTTGATTTATTTATAGCCAATATAATTTGTTCTATATCATCCATTGATACAGAGTCAGCTACTATTATTTTTTTTCCTGAATTTATTAATTCTTTTATTTTTATGAGTATAGGTCCTGCACCTTGCATCACTTTTTTTAGTTCAAGATGTCCTATTTGTTCGCTTTTTAATTCTTCTTCATTATTAAATTCTTTATCAATTTGATATTTTAAAAGGCTTGGAATATGGGATTCATTTACAGGTGCAAAAATATCTCTTGCAATTTCTGTTCTTTCAACAGGGATACCTTTTATTAATTGGTATCCGCCTACTGTTGTTATGTTGCTCTGCGGCGTTGCAGGTAATATTATTGCTGCATCAAGGTCTAATGTTTCAATCATACTTAATGTTTCTACTGCAATGTTTCCCCTAAAGTATGTATCTATTTTTTTGAAGAATTTTTCTATTCCTAATTCTTGTGATAGTTTTGTACAAGTTTTTTGTACTTCTGCAAAAGCATCTTCTGCGGATTTTCCCCGACTTGCAGTTGAAACTGCCCAAACACGAATATTTTTTATTCCTTGCTGAATATTTGCTGAGTCTAATACAACCTGAGTATTTGCGCCTTTTAAGTGAAATTGCAGAGCTGCATCATTTACTTCTGTTAAATCATCAGCTATAATTCCTGTCAAATCGGTAATTAGCATTTTTTATTGTTCATCCCTTTTTGAACCAAGTAATCTTATATTACTTGCAACTACTAAAAAGCGTTCTCTTTCTTCTCCAGAAACATCTTTCCATTTATTTATAGCAATTCTTCCTTCTACGGCTACCATTCTGCCTTTTTTTACATATTCGCCTGCAAATTCTGCTTGTTTATCCCAAACATCAACATTGAACCAGTCTGTAACTTCAGCTTTTGTTTTACTATCCCATCTGTTTACTGCTAAAGAAAAACTCGTTCTTACTTTTCCTGATTCAAAATATTTTATATCAGAATCTTGTCCTGCTCTGCCTACTATTACTACACTATTCATTTACGACTTCCTTTTGTATTTGTTCATTATTTTTATTAGTTTCTAACATACAATTTTCATAACCTGTGTTTTTACATATTTCTGAACACCATTGTTGTACAATTTTATCTTCATCTAGTTTGTAAGAAATAGGTTCTCCTATTACAATTTTTACATCTCTGCCTCTAAATGTTTTTGAATATTCTTCCATTCCGCATACAGAAATAGGTACCATGTCAGCTTTCATTGATTTCGCAAACATTACAAAACCTTTATGAATATCTTCTATCTTACGATTTTTGCGAGTTCCTCCTTGAGGAAAAATACCAAGCCCCCAAGATGTTTTTAAAACTTCTTTAGATGTCTTAAATGTTGCAATTTCAGGTTTTTCCCTATTTACAGCAAAAGCTCCTAATCTTTTTATTAACCAACTTCTTTTGTCATCTTCAAAAAGTTCTTTTTTTGCCATAAAAGCTATTGGTCTGCGTACTGCATATGCCACCATTGGCGGATCCATTTCTGACACGTGATTTGGAACATATAAGATGTTTCTTTTCTTTGGTAAGTTTTTTCTTCCAATTATTTTGACTTTATAAAACCACATTATGTAAGGATAAACAACTACATACAATATAAAATAGTAAAATATTGTTCTAAATATGTGGTAATCTTTTGCTGTTCTTTTGGCGTAATTTCTCTCTTTATTCTCTTCCATTATCTTCTCTTTTCTATGCAGGATTTGGTATATAATCAAAACCTGTTAGCTTTTGTATTGCTAATCCCCATTCTTCTATTACTTTATCTAAATCTTCATTAAAAGGTATAAGTTCTCCGATTTTTACTTTTATTTTACCTCTAAAAGGACAAATCGTTTTGTTTTCGGAACCAACAATTCCAATAGGCAAAATATTACATTTGGTTGTTCTTGCAAGCCCTGCAAAACCCTTTCTTATATCTTCAATTGTACCAGCTTGAGCTCTTGTACCTTGTGGAAATAATCCAAGTACCCAATTTGTTTTATTAACTTCTAAAGCCGTTTTTATTGTTGCAATTTCAAGCTTTTCTCTGTTTACGGCAAAAGCACCTTCCCAATCAAGCATCCAGCGTACAAATCTTTTATCAAAAAGTTCTTTTTTAGCCATATATGCAACCGGTCTGTTTAGTAAAAAACATACCAAAAAAGGATCAAGAGTTGATAAATGATTACTACACACAATGTATTTGTTATCTTTAGGAATATTTTCTTTTCCTTCAATTTCAATTCGATACATTAGTCGAAATTGTATTCCGTACCAGAATTTACATACAACTGCTTGAAAAAATTTTCTCCAAAAATTAAAATACTTTGCTGTTCTTCTTGCGTAATTTTTTGCTGTTTTTGGCATGTGTCCTCCGTCTGTTTATTTATTATACTATATGATAGATTTTTTGTAAACTTCATCAAGTCATTGTTTTGCTTATTTATTTTTTTGTTTTTAATATTGTTTTAATTAAAATTTATGTTAAAATTAACTAAAAATATGTTATGTGAAAGGAGAATTTATATGAATTTTGACAAGAAAGCATCTTGCCCTTTAGAAGAACAGCTATTTAACAGTGTTTATGAAAGAACGCCTCAATACGTTAAAGATTTAAATTTAATGGATTTTTCAAATAGTGGTGAATTTACTTTCAAATTAAAAAAAGAACATTTATATCAGTATGATGAAAAATCTAATCCAGAAGGTTTAAACTTAAAAGATTGGTTTGCAAACTACGCAAAAGAAGCTAAGGTTTCAACAGCAGGTATTAGAGGTCCTCAAAATATTTTATATCCTCAAGATACAAGATTCCCGATTAATCTTGTAGGTATAGTTTTGGCAACTTTAGCAAAAGCTCTTGTTGCAAAAGAAAAATATCCTAATCAACAAGTTATGAAACTAGTTGGAAGGGAAGTTCGTTATAATTCTGATTTATTTTTGGATGCAATTGCAAGAATTCAAGCTGCTCAAGGGATAAAAACTCTTGTTCCTGTTGAAAAGAAAACTATTCCTATTTGGCTTGCTTCTTTCTTAGCTTTCAAACTTGATCTTGTTGGCGGTGAGTATATTACTTCAAGTCACGGTATTTCTGTTAAAAATGCAACAAAGGATTTGAATTCTCAAGGTAGTCAATATTTACCGGAAGAATCTGCAGAATTTGTTCAAAAAATACAAGAAATTTTTGATGAAACAGAAAAAAATGGAGTTTATGAGATAAAAATTGCCGCAGTTGATAATCCGTTAATTGATGAAAAAATCATGGCTAAACTTAATGACGGTGTTGATTTGTATGTTGAATATTTAAAATCAGGAGTTGCTGAAAAAGATAATCTTGATTTTATTAAAAAAGCTCAAAAGAAAATTGTTATTGAAAATGTTGGTGGTTCAGCATACAGAACTCTAAGTAGAGTTTTAAAAGAATTGAACATTTCGGATAAATTTGTATGGTTAAATGAAGCTGAAGATCCATTTTTCCATTCGATAGGAAAATATGACGTTGATCCTAAAGGAAACAAAACATTCTACGATTATTCAGTAGATGCTACTGTTCTTGCAAAACGTCCTAACGGTGAAAAATACTTCCCTGTTATTGAAACATTGCATTATGAAAAAGTTTTAGCTGATTATCCTGTTGGTACTGCTGTTTTGATTACTGACCCTGATCATGACAGATTAACTGTTACTCAAATTGAAGATGAAAAAGTTATTCCTACTCTTGATAAAGCAGGTATTGCTTATGTAAAACTTGGTAATGGAAGAATTTTAACTGTATTTACTGCAAATCAAGCATTTTTATTGTTGATGGATTTCAGAATGAAAATGCTTAAATCTCAAGGTAAATGGGATAATCATCCTAGATTTATGATTAAAACTACAGCTTCAGCAATGAGTTGGGATGAATGGGCAAAAGCTAACAATGTTGCAGTTGTTAATGTTCCTGTAGGATTTAAAGAAATTGCAAATATTATGAAAAAAGTTGAATTAAAACTTAAGAATAATCCTGATGAAGAAGTAACTGTTATGGATGTTTACGGTGAAAGAATTAATTTGGGCAAATCTCCAAGATTAATCTTTGGCGGCGAAGAATCAGGAGGAATGATTATGGGCGGAGAAGAAATGATTAAATCTCTTGCAGGTCGTGAAGCTATTGCTATGAGAGAAAAATCTGCAACCGAAGCAATTCTTGTTGCATCTGCTCTTTCTTCAAAACTTGAAGAAGAAAATAAGACAATGTCGGAATATCTTTTAGAAGTATTTAAAGATAATGACATTAAAGGTCAATTTGATACTCGTGTTGATATTGCTTATTACAATGAATCTGAACCTGATATTGATAAATTAAAAGCCGCTAAAGTTGCCGGTGAACAACTAAGAACAAAAAATGATTTGTTCTATTTATCAATGGCTATCGCTATTCGTTCAGGAAAAATGACATTTGAAAATGCTAAAGAAGTTCTCAAAGATGCATTTAAAGAATTGAATTTCGATAATTTAAAGGCTATTAAATTTGTTGGTGATGGTACTTATATGGAATTTTCTGATAAATACATTGAAATAAGACCATCAGGTACAGATGCTAAAACGAAAGCATATGGTGCAGGTTTGAATTTTGAAGAAATCGGTAAATTCGCATCTGCTATGGGTAATTTCTCCGGTGATAGAACTGATATTCACAAAAAATATATCACTGATGAAATGTATGAAACAACAAAAGATAAATCAATGGAATATTATTTAGAATTTGTTAATGACGAAGCAAATAATGAAGTATTTGTTATTCCGGAATATAAATTTTAAATATGTTTTAAAATAATTGCAAAATCGGAGCCGATTAATTTTAATCGGCTCCGATTTTATTATTTATTTTATTTTATTTTATTTTAATCCTGTTACATCTGTTATACTTATTAAATTAAATTTGTCTAAGTATTGGGTTACAGGTATTTTTATTGTAGAAGATGTATCGTGAGGATTTATTAAATAAACAAAATTGCTGTCAGCTCCTTTTACTGTATAAGCATGACCGTTATACATTTTAACTTTTTCACCTTTTTCATTTGTTGCATCCATTCCTCTAGGATCAACATTTCCTGTCATACCGGTTACTGATGCTTTTCCTTTCATTCCTGTTGAACGAATATATTCAATTACTTGAGAAACACCTCTTTGACCCATCGCAGATTGTGTTTTATTCGGATCTCCCAATAGTTCAAAAGCTTTTGATACTGTATTTCCATCAATATCAGCGTTTCCGTTAGGCATAGCTTCTCTAAAGTATCTATCCATAGCAATTTCCATCGCTCTTACATCTGTATCACCAGTTGATAATTCATTTGAACATTTTAAATCTCTGGCTGTAATTTTATAAGTTTTACCAATACTACTAAATGTTACAGTTGCATTACCCTGTGCGTCAACTTTTACTGATTTATCAAGTAGGGCTCTACCTTCTTTTGTTAGTGATAAGCTTTGAATACCGGCTAATAACCAACAATCTCCGGTATTACCTTGCTTGAATGTTCCGTCAATTTTTCCATTAGGTTTTTCAGGTGTTCCAGTTGATAATGTATCTGTACGATTTACCAGCTTTTTAAAATCGGCAGTTAATCGTTTTTGATTAGGTCTATCTAATTCTGATGTTTCATATTTTTTTATTAAATCTTTCATTTTTGGTATAACATCATCAGAGCGTTGGTGTCCAAAATCAGCTGTTTTTTTACCTACTTCTAAAAGATGATTCATACATTCTTGTCTTTGTTTTGTAGTTAAATGTGGTGAATTCATTATCGCATCAGTTAGTGATATTCCTGCAGATTCAAACGACAAGAATGTATATTTATAATTGTCAAAACTTATATTTTTGATATTGTCTACTAAACTTTTCGTATTTTCTTTAGTAATATTTCTGTTTGATAATCCTTTGTATATTCCTAAAACAGTTTTTTCATTGTATTCTTTTATCATTTCCGGTGTTTTAAACGGAACTTTTATTGGAGTTTCTTTGTTTGGTATTTCTGGTGGACTATATTTTGGTTTTTTATCATCAAAGATTGATGGAATTTTAGGTCCATTATCTTTATATGGAACACTTAAATCATTGCTCCCATTTCCAAATAAGGCTATTTCTTTACCTTTTGGGGCTTGTTTTGGTGTTAAGTGTGTCGGTACTGCTTTTTTTGTCTTTCTTTGAATGTTCATTCCGTCTGTCATTTATAAACTCCTTAGTCTGTTATTTTAAAATACCATTTTTTATGTATTTTTACAATAAAAAATGCCTTTTTATGAAATTTTATTAAAAGGCATTTTTTGATTGTTTATTATTTTTTTGTTTTATCGGCAAATTCGCTGTCAATTCTTAAAAATACCGGTTTTATTTGTTCTTTTTCTATTAATTTACCGTCTTTTATGTTATCTAAACTTAATTCATCATATTTTTTATTTAAGTCATATGATAATTGTTCTGCCATACCTTTTGATATATTAGGGCAGAATGGTTCTATAAGATAAGCAACTATACACATTACGTCAAGTACTGTTCTTAGTACAGAACCACATTCTATCATTTTTTCTTCTTTTGCAAGTGTCCATGGTGCATTATCTGTTACAAATTTATTTGTTGCATCTACAAGTGTCATTATAGCTTGTCCTGCTTCTTGAGTTTCATATCTGTCAAAATGATATTTTACTCGGTCTATTGTATTTTTTGCTATATTTAATATGTTTTCATCTGGTTTAAATTCAGGTTTTATTTCTCCGTCAAAGTATTTTACAAGCATTGAAAGAGTTCTGTTTAACAGATTACCCATAGAATTTGCTAAATGGGCGTTTACTTTTTCTTTAAAATCAACATCTGAGTAATTTCCATCTTTACCCAATGGAGCAGCAGTTGCCATATAATATCTTAGAGCATCAGCATTTTCTAATTCAAAATTATTCAAAATATCTGTTGGTGCAATTACATTACCTAATGATTTTGACATTTTTGTTTCATCTATTGTTATCCAGCCATGAGCAAGTATTTGTTTAGGTAAAGGTAAATCTAATGCCATAAGTATTGCAAGCCAATAAATACTATGAAATTTCAAAATATCTTTTCCTATGACATGAAGATTTGCCGGCCAGTATTCGTTAAAGTCTTCTGAACTGCCTTCAGGATTATATCCAAGTCCTGTTATATAGTTTGATAATGCGTCTATCCATACGTAAATTACTTGTTCAGGGTCTTCTAAAACAGGAATACCCCAAGTTACGTTTGAAATTGAACGTGATACTGAAATATCTTGAATGTCTTCTAGTTGATTTAGTACTTCACCTGCTCTGAAAGAAGGTACTATGAAATCAGGATTTTCTTTTATATGTTTGATTATTGCGTCTTTGTATTTTGTTAGTTTAAAAAAGTAGTTTTCTTCAGAAACTTTTTCAGGTTTTTTTAAGTGATCAGGACATAATCCGTCTTCTGTTAAATCTTTTTCACTTAAAAAACATTCACAACCTTGACAATATAAGCCGGTATAAGAATTTTTATATATATCACCTTTTTCTAAAAGTTTTTTAAATATTAATTGAACAGCTTTTTCGTGATAATCGTCTGTTGTTCTTATAAATTTATTATAGTTTATACCAAGTTCTTTCCATGTTTCTTTAAAAGAGTTTGCGTTTTCATCACATAATTCCTTTGGTGTTATTCCTCTTTCTGCTGCAGTTTTTTGAATTTTTATGCCGTGTTCATCAGTTCCTGTTAAAAAGAATAACTTATCAGAACATTTTTTATAGTGTCTTGCAATTACATCTGTTAAAATTTTTTCGTAAGCGTGTCCAATGTGTGCTTTCCCGTTTACATAATCTATTGCTGTTGTTAAATAAAATCTTTTCATTATATACCTCTTTACTTACTGAAATTATATAACAAATATGAAATTTGTTTTAATCGATATTTATTATATTATGTTAGATATAAATTTTATATGAGGAGTTTCGATGATAAGAAAATATATTCTTAATGCTTTTATATTTACTTTTCTGGTTTTTGGGGTTGTTTTTGCTTTTTGTAAATATCAAAATACAATTTCAAAAGATGTTCATTATTTCTATTTAGTACAGTCTGAAGAAAGTTCTAAAATTATTGATTTTTATTCATATATTACAAAAAATTTATCTAAAAGTGACTATTATAAATTTATGAAAAATTTTGATAAAAATAGTCAAAATGAAATAGATTTATTCTTTTCAAGAATTTCATTAATTATGAATGCTATTGAGAAAAAAGAAGATAGTATTCCTCTTTTTACAAACAAGGAAGTATTTAACATAAAAAAATACAACAGGTATTTAAATAAAAATTTTATAAAAGATGAAAAAACAGGTTATATAATTGTTGGAGATTTAAGATTTATAGATAATAATACTGATTCGCACGTCTTTTATTCGCAACAAGGTGTTTTAAGTATTAGGAATAAAAAATATTTTAAAAATAAAGATATTTTAGATGTTGGTGCATTTACAGGTGATTCAGCTCTTGTTTTATCAAAATATACCGATGGTAAAATATATTCTTTTGAACCTGTTAAAGAAAATTATTCAAAACTAGTAAAAAATATTAAAATAAATTCTGCTCAAAATGATATTATTCCTGTGAATTATGCTTTAGGTAACAGCATTGGAAATATGGATATATTTAGTTCAAAAGATTTTTCTGCAACTTCGAGTTTTAAGTACGACTATGCCGGAAAAAATGAAAAAGAAACTGTAAAAATTACAACTATTGATGATTTTGTTAATAATAAAAATTTAAAAATAGGCTTAATAAAAAGTGATGCGGAAGGTTATGAATATGAAATTTTAAAAGGTGCTGAAAAAACTATAAAGGCACAAAAACCAGTTCTTTTAATAAGTATTTATCATTCTCCTTCTGATTTTTTCAAGATTAAAGATTTAATTGAGTCTTGGAATTTAGGTTATAATTTTAAAATAGTAAAACTAAGACCTTCTTATGTTATTTTGGAAACGATGCTGATAGCAGAACCGAGTTAGTATTTTTATTTCACAACAAAAAAGCCGCAGCTTAATCTAACAACGGCAATAAACTCTCACAGATAAAGGATAGGTAAAGGTATTTGGTTACAATAATTTAATACCAATAAATTTTTTATTTATAACATTTATAGGTTTTTATTTTACATTTGTTAACTATATTATTTCTTTGCCGTCAAAAAGTGTCATTATCATTTTTACTTGATCTGATACCAGTGTTTTATCTATAGACAAATCTTTGGTTTCAGTTTTATTTAGATTATCATCTTCTTTATAAGAAGATTCTTTTTCAGGGTTTTTTAAATCCTTATTTTTAGCAGTGGCTGATATTATAACGTTTTGGATACTATCCAAATGTTCTTTTTCCTGTTGATTGTCATTATTTTTTTTTTCAGTAGCGCTTGTTGCACTTCCAATCAAATTATTATCATCGGGAAGCGGAAGTCTTATGATAACGTTTGAGTTCTTTTGACCAAACATTATATCACAGGCTTCAATAATACTCTGTTTTTTATTTTGATTATTTGCAAGTTGGACAAATCCCTCTTTCTCAAAAGTTATTATTACTTTTTCAGGTGTTATTAAAACAGGTTTTGCTTGCTGTTTTAAAAGTGATTGTGTTGGTGAACTCTGTATATTAGCAAGTAAAGTATGCCATAAATCAGATAAATTTGATGTTGATATTTGCACTTGTGATTGTGCTTTTGGCATAGGTGAAAAATCTTCTTTTTGAACGCTTTTTTCTTCCTGTTCAACTTTTTCTTCTGCTTTGTTTATTGAAGTTTCTTCTTTTGTTTTTATTATAGACTGAGAAGGTTTCATTATTGGTTTCATAGCAGGTGCAGGTGCTGTTTTATAATTTGAAGGTATTTGTGTCGGTTTTATTTCTCCGCTTTCAAGTTTTGTTATTCTTTCTTGAAGAGATAGTAAAGTAGTGTTTTCAGCTAAATTCGCCAAATCTATCAAAGCAACTTCCAACCACAGATGAGGTGTTGTGCTTGTTTTTATTTCTTTTATGTAGTTTGAAATCTTTTCTATTAAAAATACGAGTTGGTGTTTTTCTATATCTTTAATTAATTTATTTACAGTATCTATTTGAGATTCATTATATTGAGTTAATGTAGGTAGAACTTTTTTGTCGCAAGTTTTTACAAGTAGTAAATTTTTGAAAAATTCCAGTAGGTTTAATAAAATTTGTGCCGGTTCATTTCCTGAATTATATGTTTTTTCAAGAATTTCAATAGCATTTTGCGGGCGGCTTTCAATTATTGTTTGTCCTATTTCTAAAAGAATATCAAAAGAGATTCTTCCTAACAAAGAATTTATGTCTTCAACTGTTACTGTTTGAGATGCTCCAAGGACGCTTAGTTGGTCCAAAAGTGATATGGAATCACGCATGCCACCTTCTGAATGTTTTGCGATGGTATACAGAGCATCTTTTTCTATATTTATTCTTTCTTGTTTTGAAATGTATTCAAGATGATTTACAATGTCTTCTGTTGTAATTCTTTTAAAGTCGTATCTTTGACATCGGCTCTTAATTGTATCTAAAACTTTTTGAGGTTCTGTAGTTGCAAGTATAAATATAACATTTTCCGGCGGTTCTTCCAATGTCTTTAACAATGCATTAAATGCTGTTGTTGAAAGCATATGAACTTCATCTATTATATATATTTTATATTTACCGTTTACCGGTACATATTGAATTTTTTCTAAAATATTTTGAGTATCTTCTACTTTTCTGTTACTTGCTGCATCTATTTCTATAACATCAACAGGTGTTGAATTTGTTATATCTATACAACTTTCGCATTTCCCGCAAGGTGATACTGTAGGGCCGTTTTTACAATTTAAAGACTTTGCCAAAATTCTTGCACTTGATGTCTTACCCGTTCCTCTTGGACCTGTAAAAAGATATGCATGTGCTATTTTATTTAACTTTATGGCATTTGCAAGAGCTTTTTTTATATGTTCTTGCCCCACAACTTCTTCCAAAGTTTGTGGTCTGTATTTTCTGTATAACGGTACATATTTTTCATTCATGATAATATTATATCGTAAGAGTTTTAAATTTAACGAAATTATGAATTTAATTAAACCAAAAAATTTGAAAAAAGGTGATACAATTGGTATTATCGCAACCTCAGGTAATCTGAACAATGAAGCGGCTCTTGATTGTTCAATTTCATTTTTTAAAGATAAGGGTTTTAATGTTGTACTTGCTGATAATATTTATGATAAAAAACGTTATATGGCGGGTGATGATGTTGTAAAAATATTTCAGCTGCATAAAATGTTTTCTGATAAAAATATTGATGCTATTTTTTGTATGAGAGGCGGTTATGGTGCTATTCGTTTAATTAACAAAATTGATTATGATTTAATACGAAAAAATCCTAAAATTTTTATCGGGTATTCTGATATTACTGCACTTTCAGCAATGTTTTTAAAAAAATCTGGTTTGATAACATATTCAGGACCAATGTGCTTGGGTGATTTTGGCTCTGATAAAGGTGAAATTGAAACTTTTGATAATTGCTTTGATGTTTTAATGAATGATAATATTTTAGAATATGAACCATTTCAAAAAGGATTAAATACTGGCGGGCATGCCAAAGGTATTACTTTTGGAGGAAATCTTGCTACTTTAGTTTCTCTTTGCGGTTTGGATTTTATTCCTGACGAAGATTTTATATTTTTTGTTGAAGATTTGAATGAACCTGCTTATAAAATTGATAAAATGATGACACAGTTAACTAATATTTCTGACTTTAGAAAATATATTAAAGGTATTGTTTTAGGCGAATTTTTGGATGTGGATAATGAAAATTGGCTTAAAGAAATATTTGAAGAGATTGCTTCTGAATTAAATATTCCTGTTATTGGAGATTTTAGAATTACTCATAATAAACTAAAAATAACTGTTCCATATGGTGCAAAAGCTGAAATTAAAGGTTATAAGTTTATTATAAATAATAAGTAATGCAACCTTTATATCGGAAATGAAAAATATGTTCCGAAGGCTTTTATAAAAAATAAAGAAATACGATAATTAAAATACGGCATTTGTGACAAATTTTTAATGGTGATTTAATTTTGGTAGATTCATATACCCGTGATGATTGGACAGGAGTATATGTCTATTACAGACATAAATAAATTTAGTATAACTGTAGATATTGTAATAAAAAAAGGCTATTCAATTTTTGTGAATAGCCTTTTTTTATCTGATAATAATTTTATTTTGTTCCCAACATTCTTCTATACCAAGTGAAAGAATCAACTTCAATACCATTAAATGTTGTTTTTAGGCATTGTTTCTTTAAATATGCTTCAAATTCATCTTTACTGCTTGATTGTGCTTGAGTTTTTTGTTGAGTTTTTGTCATCATGCTTTTCTCCTTGTTTTTTTTCTTATGATTATTTAAGGAGCCTAAATATAAAAATTGCCAAAATATTTTTAATTATTAAAAAATCTTAACAACTATAAATGTAGTAAAAGGCATTGTTTAGCACATTATAAGCCATAATATTCTTTTTGCTAAATTTGACATTAATATTGCAATTAAGCTGAAAATTAAATCATATAAAATTTTCCAACCGCTTTGTTTTATTATTGTTCCAACTATGCTTAAATCATCTCCGGAACTTATAATTCCAATAAATGCAGAATATATTATACCAATAAAATGGATTGTTAATACGCCTATTATTGTTGCTTTTAGAATATTTTTTATATTAAACCCATGATTCAATATGGTGCCTGTTAAAAATACAGAAGGAATATATGCCAAAATATATCCAAAATTGTATGCAAGGATGTACTTTATTCCACCACCGAGGGCGAATATCGGATAAAAAAATAAACCCAAAGTTATGTATACAAGAACAGATAATGTTCCAAAAACTCTTCCCATTAAACCGGCAATGAATATTATTACAGGAATTTGAGGTATATATAAATATCCGTTTGAATTTTTAGTAAGACCTTCTCCTACATTAAAAATGTTGCTTGATGTATTTAAAAAATGAGGCATTTTTATTTGTGTAAATGTTGCTATTACTATTAAAAATGTACAAATACCTATCATGGTAATTGTTCCAAGAGTTATTTTGATAGGTTCTCCTTTATATTTAAATATTTCTAATTGGTTTTCCGGTCTTCTCATGTTATTTTATATTTATTCGTGAATTGAGTTTCGTTGTTTGTTCTTCAAATTTTAACTTAAATTTATCCCAAAAAATATTTTCTGTCCACATTATTAATGCATCTTCATTATTATCTTGATAATAATTTTTTCTTGTTCCTAATGATTTAAATTGATATTTTTCATAAAGCTTTATGGCAGGTTCATTTGAAATTCTTACTTCTAGCGTTATATATTTGATTTTTTCTTTATAACACTGTTTTATCAAGTAGGCTAATAGTGCTTCTCCGACAGATTTTTTTCTTATGTCTGGTGAAACTGAAACATTTGTTATATGTGCTTCATCTATTATAAACCAGCTTCCAATATAGCCTAAGACATTATTATTGTTATCTTTTGCAACGTAGTATCTGGCAATATTATTAGAAACTTCTGAATAAAAAGAATCTTTTGACCAATGGTGTTCGCCATACGAGGCTTTTTCTATTTCAAAAATCCCATCAACATCTGCAGTTGTCATTTCATCTATTTTTATAGTTAATTTTTCTGGATTCATAGACTTATTCTATCATGAAAAATTGATGTATAATTATTTTATGATTAAATATTCAAATCTATTTGATTATATAAGAAATTTATACGCTTTGCCTACGTATTTAGGTTTGGCTAATAATTTGCCTCTTAGATATTTTTTAGAATTAACCTATCGTTGTAATTTATCTTGTCCATATTGTTATGTTGGTAATGACAGAAATAAAAATGAACTTTCGACAGAAGGGTGGATTAAGATTATAAATCAACTGCCAAAATATTCTATTGCCACTCTTGTTGGTGGAGAACCAACATTGAGGCTTGATTTTGGAGATATTTTTAATGCTGTTTCAAAGCATTTAAACGGCAAAGTTACTGTTGTTTCAAACGGATACTTGTTAAATAACGATATTATAAAATTATTTGATAATAAAAAGCTACTGTTACTTTCGGTTTCTATTGACGGATTTGGGAAAATTCATGATGAAAATAGAAATAAAAACGGTTTGTTTGATAAAGTCGTTTCTAATTTAGACAATGTTTTGAATTTAAATAAAAGACCAAAAATTGATATTAAGACTATTGTTTTGGAAAACAATCTTGATGATTTGCCAAAAATCTATAAGTATTGTTCTGATAAGGGTTTTGAATTTTTATCTTTGTCATTTTTGCGTTCAAACAATTTAAAACAAAATTCTGTTTTAAGAGAATTTTTAACCGAAGAATTTTACGAAAAATCCGAACATAAATTATATTTTGATTTAAAACATTTTAAAGAAGTTTATAAAGAACTTGAAAGTCTTAGAAAAAAATCAAAATGTGAAATAAGATTTGCTCCAAAATTTGATTATTTAAAAGATATTATTGAAAAAATAGAAGATTTTTACTTAAAAGAAAAAGATTTTAAAAATTTATACAAACCTTGTACATTTCCGTTTTCTGATGCTTTTATAACCCCTGAAGGGTTTGTATACCCATGTTTATCAGTCAAAATGGGTGATTTAAAAGAAAACACTTTAAAAGAAATTTTTGGCATGCAAAAATATAAAGATTTTCGAACCAAAATAAAAAAATACGGATATTTACCTTGTTGTGATATGTGCTGTGAGCTTTGTGTAAAGTAGATTTTGACGTTTACTGTACGTATTTTTACGTACGTAATTTTACGTAAGTATTTTTGCGGACTTTTTTTATTTTGAAAATACGCTATACTAATATTGTTGAGTTCGAAATACTGATGAATACTTGGTAAAGGAGGCTTTCTACCGCTAGTTTTGTTTGCAAAATTTTAATCGATATCGTTTTAATTTGAAAATATATTAAATGATTTAAGTTATTAATACGTGATAATAAAAATAGGAAGATATTTGATTAAAGATTTTACACGAAAGAGAAAATATGAAATTATCGAAAAGAGAAATTCGGATATTAGAACTGCTATGTGACGGGTATTCTGATAAAGAAATAGCAAAAAAATTAAAGAATTCTCCAAGAACAATACAAACTCATATTACAAGACTTGTTTTAAAATTGAATGCAAGAAATAGAACTGCGGCAGTAGCAATTTATCTTAGAAATATGCCATAGATTTTACATAAGGGGTAAAAATGAAACGTATTATATTGCATTGGACTGCGGGTGGGCCTGTACCTAATTCGCATGAATTGGAGTGCTATCATTTTTTGATAGATTCTTTGGGTAATGTTAAACACGGTAAATTTAAACCGGAAGCAAATTTGAATTGCAGAGAAGGTATGTATGCAGCACACACAGGTGGTGGTAATACCGGTTCAATAGGGGTTGCTTTATGCGGAATGTTAAACTTTAAAGATAAGCATAGAATTGGTAGTTGTCCTATAACAAGAGTTCAGTTTGAGTCTGCAATGAAATTATGTGCAGAATTATCTTTAAAATATCAAATTCCGGTTAAAAGTACAAATATTATGACTCACTATGAGTTTGGGAAAATCCATCCTTCATCAACGAGCAGAGGAAAAATTGATATTACGTTTTTACCTCCGTTTTCTTGGCTTGAAAAAGATGAAATAGGTAAATTTATACGTTCAAAAATTAAATGGTATATATATCAAATACAAAATCAGGGAGTAAATTAATGGAAACATATTATTATAACCTATCAGGTGGTATAAATCAGGCATCTACTAAGACAGAACTTGGTTTGAATACTAAAAATATATATTGGACTGATTCTAAAAATGTAGAAATTCTTCAAAATAGAGGTATAATCAAACAGAAAGGTAATACTGAGCTTTTAAATTTGCAATCAGAAGAAAAAATTTCAGCAATACATGAGTTGAAATATTCTTCTAAAAGAAGATTAATCATTATTACAGCAAGCGGTTTAATTTATGTTTACAATGTTGATAATGATACTCTTATTCTGTCAGAAACCTCTGTAACACATAATAAAATAAATTTTACAGATTATTTGAACGGAACTCTTATTGCGTCAGATAATAACAAACTTTTATTTTTAAAAAGTGATGACAATTTTACTGTAAGTGATTGTAATTTGAAAGATTCTAATGATAATTATATTAAAACAAATATAATTGCAGTTTATAAAGGCAGAGTTTGGGCTGCAAAAGATTCTACACTTTATTTTTCTGCCTTGGGTAAATATGATGATTTTCAAACGGCGAATGATGCTGGTTATATTAGTAATTTTTATACTAATGCTGATGAAATTTTGGCACTAAAACCATATAAAGATTATCTTGCTATTTATAAAGAAAATGCGGTTTATTTGTTAACAGGAAGTAATCCTGATGATTTTGCAATAATTCCTTTTGCTGATAAAGGAACGTATTCAAATGATTGTGTAGTAAACGTTAATAATAAACAGTATTTTCTTACAGACGGCATTTATCCGTTAGAAGTTGGAACTCTAAATCAGATTATGATTGGAGAGGATATTACTCATAAAATAAAGTCTGAATTTGATAATTTTGATAAAGATAGATTAAATGAAGTTTTGGCAATTCACTATGAAGCTAAAAATCAAGTTTGGTATTTTATACCATATATTAATGATGAATATTTTCATACTATTTGGATAAATGACTATGTGAATAAAGCTTGGTTTAAAAGAGTTGTTCCACAAAATATTACAACAGCTTGTATTTATAACAATAAAATATTAACAGCAGATAATTCTGGAAAAATTTACATTGAAGATTTCGGAACAACATTTAATGGCGAACCAATTGGTTTTATGTGGAAGTCTCCATTTTTATCACTTGGAAATCCAAGTGTAAGAAAATCGATAGATGAATTTTATTTTATTCTTGATGAAACATACGAAAATAATTTTACATTCTCTGTTTATAAGAATTTTGATAGTGAAAATAAAGACGATATAGAACAAATTTATTCGACAAATTTTAATAATTTACATTGGTCTGATGATTATAAATCTTTAAATGATGTTTGGGATACTGATGAAAATATGTCTTTATGGGCAGTTAGTGCAGATGCTATGTATAAGGCAGAAATTTCAGAAGCAAATTATGCTGTTCAATTATGCGTTGAAGGTAATGATTTTGGAAGTTCTGCTGCGATTATTGGTATTGAATTTAAAGAAATTTATACAGAGTGAAAACTCTGAAGTTTGTGGGTAGTTAAAACAAGAAAGGAAAAACACAATGACAGAACAAACAAATGCTTATTCAGCTTTTATTCCGGAAATTTGGAGTCAAAAATTAAACACATTGCTTGAAAAGAACTGTGTTATGCTTCAATGCGTAAACCGAAATTATGAGGGTGAAATTAAGAATCAAGGTGATAAAGTAAAAATTATTTCACCTGCTGATGTAACGATTTCTACTTTAGGGACTGATAGTTTATCTTATAGTGAACTTTCTCCTTCTTCTCAAGATTTAGTAATTGACCAAAAAAAATATTTTGCATTCAAAATTAATGATGTTGCTCAGGCGCAAGCAAATACTTCAATAATGGATGCACATTTAGAAAAAGCTAAAAAAGCTATTGAAGAAGTACAAGATTCTTATCTTTTAGGTATGCATGCAAATGTTGCAGAAGGTAATATTGTAGGAAGTGATGCATCGCCAGTTGCCTTAAATAAATCAACTATTTATTCTTACTTCGTTGAACTTGCTTTAGCTCTAAAAAATTCTGACGCCGTTTCAGGAAACAAGAAGCCTTGGGTTGTTATAAATCCGGTTATTGAATCTTATTTATTACAATCAACAGAATTTATCGGAGCTCATAATGTTGCTGATGAAACATTGAGAGAAGGTTCAATTGGTAGAATTGCAGGCATGGATGTTCTTGTAAGTACAAATTTAACAGCTACATCAGGTAAATTCTACGTTCTTGCTGGTACTAATGATGCAATTACGTTTGCTTCTCAATTGGCAAAAATAGAAAGTTTAAGAGATAAAGATTCATTCTCAGATTTGGTAAGAGGTTTGTATTTATATGGCGCAAAAACTGTTGTTCCAAATGCTTTGGCAAAAATGGTTGTTGCTGATCCAAGCTATGTTGCACCTGTTACTAATACTGAAAGTGAAAATGGAGGTGATGGCACAACTACCGAAGGTAATACTCAAACTGAAGGCAATGGTACTACTGAAGGTGGTGAAACTACCGGTAACGGCTAAGTTTTAAGTGAGGTTTAAATTTATGTTTAAAACAATTAAGGAAACAATAAAAGAAACAGCATATTCAGCTGTGAAAATGGCAGAACTTGAATTAAGTTCCGCAACGGGAAAAGAAAAAAAAGAAAAAGCAGTAGAATTTGTAGTATCCAGAATACCTGTTGCGCAACCATTTAAGTCAATAATTGTGATTTTGTTATCAAAATTTATTGATAAAGCTATAGAACAAGCTGTTACATATATGAAAACTGTTCAATATGAACAAGAAAGGTAATTTATGTTAAATAATCCAAACGATGAGTTTGTTAATTCTATGGGAGAAATAGAAGTATCACAAGACAAAACTCTTGCTGAAGATGATAATAAAGAAAATGCCAATCTCAAATATAATAACAAAGAGGAAAATCTAAAAGTTAAAGATAAGGCTTTTCACCAAATTGCACAAAAAATTCAAGAAATAGAGCGTCAAGCAAAGGAAGATGTTTCAAAAGTTGAAAATCTTTTAAATTCGGGGATTTTAAATCCAAAACTAGGGGAAAGTTTAATTCAACAAATAATAAAAAAGGGCTACGCTGAGTTACAACAATGTGATTTAAACCCTGAAAATTTAATTAAGGAGTCAACGGATAAGAATTTAAAGCAATTTGATAAAGCGCAAGCTATTATTGAGTTTGAGAAAGAAAACCCTGATTTCTTTAATCAAGACGGTCGTTTAGATGTTTTAAATTACATAAAATCAGGAATCCTTGAATTTGATAAACAAGAACTTGAAACTATATCAACTCTTGTTGAAAAAATTGAGAAATCAGCAGTGGAAAGATATATAAAGCAAGTTGAATACGAAGCAAAACTTAGACAGACAAATGATGAAGCAAAGAGTAGACTTTCTGCTAACGCACAAAATGCGAAAGATACGTCTAATAAGCAAATTGCTTTTACAAGAGATCAAATAGGGAAAATGTCATCTTCAGAATTTATTAGAAACGAAAAACTTATAATGGAACAAGTAAAACAAGGTTTAATTCGTTAATACTCCTCCGGTTAGGGTTTGTACGAAAATTTATACATTTTCGTACAAACCTGAGGTGAGCTGTTGTTAGAAAGGGTTAATATGCAATATTTTGATTTAATTAATAAATGCTTAGTGGAACTAAATTATAAAAAAGTTAATGATTTTAGAGAATTAATAAAGAATGATCATCTCAAAATAAAAAATATTTTAAATATAGTTAATGCAGAAATTTGTACTTCTGATGATTGGAATTTTTTATTACGAAAGGAAAATTTAGAATTTCCTGCAAATACAAGCGAAATAAAAAATACTATTAACGGAAGAATAAAAACTCTATCAATTGATGATTCTATCTATCAGTTTAGTGATGATTGTGAAAAATTTTTGTTTGACAGAACAAAAGACAAAAAATATTCTATTTTGAACGATATGTTATTATTACCTGTTTTTGATACTCAAAAAACAATAAATATTGTGTATTACACAAATAATTTTGTTAAATCATCAAGTGGTAATGACAAATTGCAAATGACGCTTTCTGATGATGAAACAGTTATTCCGGATCCGTTTGCAGAACCATTATTAATATACGGAACGTGCATGAAAATGAAAGCAAATTTGGAATACCCTAAATTTAATTATTGGAATGCTATGTACAATAAAGCATTGGCTAATTTACGTTCAAAATTATTAACTTCATCTTCTCAAATCCCGATGATTAAGCTAAGAGGTGAATTTTAAAATTGGGCAAAAAGAAACCGGCTGAAAAATTCAACCGGTAGATTTTACACTAGCCGAAATATAAATAGCATAATTATAATAACTTTTTATTTTTTATGGTGCAAATATATTAAGAAAACTTAACATTATGAATTTATCACAACAACAAAAAATATTTATAACCGAATATATAAAAACTTTAGATGCTGAAGCTGCCTTAAAAAAAGCGGGATATAAACAAAAAAATCTAAAAACTTTGGCTAATAAGCTATTAAATAATAAAAAAATAATTGAACAGATACGACTGCAGTTAAAATCTCAAATAGAATCACTGAGAGTTCATAAGGGATATGTAATTCAGAAATTACTTCAAATAGCAGAATTTTCTTTGCAAGAAGAAGATATTTTAGACAAAGAAGGAATTCCGACAGGAAAGAAAAAACTAAGAGATACCTCTGCAGCTCTTAAAGCTTTAGAAAGTCTTTGTAAATATTTGGGATTTAATTCAAAAGATATTCAAGAAGGGTTTTCAACAAAAATTATTACTATAAGTAATCTAGATGATGAAAAAATTTAAAGGAGAAATGAATGAAAAAAACGGATAATTTAAAAGAAGAAGTTCTATTAAAAAACAAATCTATAGATGAATTAATACGAATAAAAATGCAGGAAGAATTAAAAAATGCATTTAACAAACGAGTAGGAAAACAACCTAAAGTAATAATAAAAAATATCAAAGACGTTCCTGTTGATAAAATTTTTACTAAAAAAACTGTATTTAAAGTTTTTAATAGGGATACTCAAGTGGAAACATTAATAAACGGAATTCAGGCAGAAGCTTTAATTGGAATGCAAAATGACGTCAGAGAAAAATTTAAACGAAAAGAAACAGATATCTTTTCTACGGATACTCTTTTTGTTAAATTTGAAAGCTTTGAACTTTAGCGTTTAAATGAACACAGGAATTGTTGTGGCAAGTAATAAAGAAAGAAAAAGCAATAGAGATATAACTGCAAAAACTTTTTGTATATCTGCAAAATAAAAATGTTGTCTTCTTCTTTTTGAGTTTCTTATTGCAGTAAATTCCATAGTGTATGGTTGAACAGGGAGTTGTTTTTCAATTTCTTCAATAGCTTTAGATATTTTAATTTTAATCAAAAAATTGTATGCATCGATATTCAGCCACCACAACATGCTGATAAGGATTCCTATGAGAGAAAAAATTGCGCTTGCTGAAAATATTTTGCAAATAACAAAATCTTTCATAAGAAATATTAAAACGAAAAGAGCAACTACAACTACTGTGTAAAATTTGTTAGTCATAAAGCTTCTGTCAACAAAGTTATCTTTATGTTCTGAGTAGGTTTTGTATTGCTTAATGATTAAGTCTTCAGAATTCATAGGAATCTCCTGTTTGTATTTGATTATACGGTTAAGAAAGGAAAAATGTCAATAAATGATTAAGTTTGCAAAAGTAATAATTAACAGAAATTTAAATGAATACAGAAATCTTCATTTTTTACCTGATATTTTTAAACTTCTAGTTAAATATGAAAGATTTATGTTTGATGATTATTTTGCAGAAGAGGATTTATCAAAAGCTTTGTTTAAATTAATAGAAAATTCAGGACGATTCTTTTGGGTGATTTTGGATGGTGAGTCGAATGATTTTATGGGTTTTGCATATTTTGATAAATTCGTCGGATGTGAAAATAAAATTCATTCGGCGGAACTAAATACCTGTTTTTGCCGCAAATATTGGGGATATCCTGTGAGAGAAGCTGGTAGAAAATTTATTAAATTTAGTTTTAAAAAATATAATTTTCAGAAGATTAAAGCTTTAGTTTTTAAAGAAAATGTAGCTGTGAAAGGCTTATTAAGGACTTTAGGGTTTAAAAAAGAAGCCTGTTTAAAGGGAGAAACCTTAAAAAATAACAGGCTTCAAGATGTAGAAATATATTCAATTTTAAGGAGAGAAAAATGCAAGTAGAAAAAATCGATTTAACAGCGCAAACAGATGATAAAGAAAATATTTATCTGGTAAAACAAATTTCTAATATGTACGATGAATTTGAATCTGCAAGATCGTTACAATTATCAGATATAAGAATTGTCAGAGATGCTATATATTCAAAAAAACTTCCAAATGTGAATGATTGGAATACAAAGTTGGATTTGCCTGAAATATATGAACTTGCTCAAACGTTGAAAGCTCATATTAGTGAAAATTTATACTCTCATGCAGAGGGAATGTTTGATGTTTCTGGTGTGACCCCTGAAACACAAATGCTTGCAAATAAACAAAAGGCAATGTTGGTAAATACGTTTGAACAAATGAATATAGAAAATGAGATTGAAAAAGTAATAGATTCTATTGTTGAAACTGGTGAGTGTACTCTTTTTGTTGGCTGGGAAACTCGATTAAAAAATATACGTCGAGCTAAAACAATAGAGGAAGAAATAATTTCTTTTGATAATAATAGCTTTGTTGTTGAAAATAAGATTGTTTACGACAATGCAAAAGTGAAACATATAAAATCTGAAGATTTTGTATTTGATGTTCAAAATAAAGATAATTGGGATAATTGTGCAAAAATTTATCGTACGTATTCAACTCTTGATGAAATAAAAAATAATACCTTAAATAATTATTTAACAAAAGAAAAATTTGATAATTTAAAACAAATTTTGACTAATAAAAAATCAAAAGATACAGATAAAAGGGTTAATGGAAATAAACTTGAAATTCTTGAATTCTGGGGAGATATAGAATTAGAAAACGGAGAAATTCTTAAAAATTGGTTAGTCGTTGTTGCGGGACGCAAAGAGATAATTAGATTTGAAGCAAATCCTTTTGTTATAAATCCTTTTATACACGCAAATATAATTGAATCTCCCGCTACATTAAGGGGATTATCTCCATTAAGAGTAGCAATTATTCTAAGTAATATTTCATCAACAATAATGAATAAACAATTAGATGCACTTTCTTTAATGATGAATCCTCCTTATCTTGCACCAAAAGGATGTTTTAAAGGTGAGCAAGAAGTAAAACCAGGTAAGATTATTGAATATGATTCAGCTTTAATGCCTCAAGCACCTATTCCGTTGAGTTTTGATAAAGCATTAAATGGTTGGGATTTCTTAAATTATTTTAAAACGACAATAGAAAGTGCTACCGGTATATTTAAAAATATGGCTGGAAATATTCAATCTCAATCAAGAACGGCAACCGAAATAAATTATTCAGTAAGCGGACAATCCGCGAGATTAAATATGATGCTTGATGCTATAAGCAGAAAAATATTAATTCCAATGGTAGAAAAAACTGCAGAAATAATTGCAAATTTCAAAGTTGGAAAAGAAATAATTGGAATAAATGAAGGAGGTAGATATTTCTATATTGAAATAGATGATGCTGTAAGAGGCGCTCAATACATTTATCGATATGGTGATAGAAAAGCATCTATGGAAAGAAAATTGAGATTAAAAGAATTGTTTGAAGTTGTTAAATCTTTTGCAGAAGTTCCTTCATTGGCTCAACAAATAAATTGGGTAGAATGCTTTAAATATGCATTGGAACAATATGGAATAGAAAATTCGAACAATTTTTTAACAATTGATGGATAGAAATGTAAATAGCGAAAGGATTTATTTTTCTAGATCCTTTCGCAAGGGTGGAGAATATGGGATACAAATTATTAAAATCTCAGCGGGAATTTTTAGAAATTCCTCATGATTACAGTATTGATGTTGCAGTATATCAGGGTGGATTCGGTTCAGGTAAAACGTTTGCAGGTTCGTTACTTGGTATATTATTATGTTTAAAATTTGCAGGTATTAGAGGTCTTTGCGGAGCTCAAACTTATACTCTTGTTAGAGATACTACGCTTCAATCTTATTTTGAACATTTGGAAAATATGGGTTTTGTTTCAGGTATTGATTATGAATGGTCAAGTTCTAATCAAAGTCTAAAATTTAAAAATGGTTCAGAGATATTGTTTAGACACTTTGATGAGCCGGATAAGCTAAAATCTTTAAACTTAGGATTTGTAGAAATTGAAGAAATGTCAGATGTCCCTTTTTCTACATTTAAGATGCTTCTTGCAAGATTAAGACAAACTAAAAAGAGGGATTGGAAAAATTTTCAGTATCGAATATTTGGTCATACAAATCCTGAATTAAATAAAGGCTGGGTTTATAAAACCTTTATAGAAAATCCAATGCCGAATTATCGTTTAATTTCAGCTCCTACTCATCAAAATATTTATTTACCTGAAGGATTTTGTGATGAACTTAAAAAATTATATGACGAAAAATATTATAATATATACGTTTTAGCACAAACAGGAGATTATGATTCAGGGCTTGTTGTAAAAGGTTTTAGCGATGATAATGTAAGAGAAATTATCTATCAGTCGGATTTAGATGTTCATATCACTTGTGATTTTAATGTTGATCCTATGAGTTGGATTCTTGCTCACAAAACAGAGGATAAAGTTTTTTTCTTTGATGAAATTGTAATGGAAAACACTACAACAGAAAGAGCTTGTGAGGAATTTGTAAGTAGATACCCTAATCATAAAAGCAAAATTATAATAAACGGTGATGCATCAGGTGATAACAGAAGTTGTACGAGTGAATTTACTAATTACGTTATTATGAAAAAAACATTAGCGAAATTTGGTTATGAAACAGAGGTTAAAATAAGAGCATTTAATCCTCCTATCAAAAATCGGGTTGCCGCTTTTAATTCAAAGGTCCGTTCAACAGATGGTAAAGTTAGTATTTTTGTAGATAAAAAATGTAAAAAACTTTTATATAATATTTACAATTTAAAATATCAGGAAGGTTCATCCAGAATTGATATTCCGTCATTTCAGCAGATAAAAAGTGCAAAAGAATTAAAATTTTTAATGCATCCCTTTGATGCTGCATCTTACCTTGTTGAATATTATTGGCCTATTACGTTATAAAAAGGAGAAGACATGGAAACATTTGTTCAATATGCCCCGTTAATAGTTGTTATAATGGTATTTTTGATTCAGCAAAGAGTTGTAGTAACTCCGGAACAATTGGAGAAAAAACATAGAGAAATAATAGAAGACGTGGAAGAAAAATTTGCAACGTTAAATAGTGTAAAGGACTTAAAAGAGCAAGTATTTGAGATGAAGGAAAAAATTGACAGAATTTATGAATGTATTATTGCGGTTAAGTAAAAATAATGTTATAATCGATTTATGCATATAGTAAAAAATATAATATTTTATATATTTTTATTTTTAATATGTTTGAGTTTTGCATCACATGCTCTTGGCTATGATTATGATTTGTGGGCAAGATTAATTGTTGGAAAATCTGTTTTTCAAACAGGTCATCTTTTGATGCAAGATTTCTTATCGTATACTCCAACCCATGAGTGGATTGATCATGAATGGGGTGCAAGTGTAATAATATATGCTTTCCAACATTGGTTTGGTTCTGCAGGAATTATTTGGTTGCAGGCGTTATTAACGTTTTTAATTTTTTATTTTACGTTCAAAGTTATTGAACTAAATATTCCTGAGCATATTTCTAAATACAATATAGTATTTTACTTTTTTGCTATATACGTACTCCAGGATGTATTCTTTTATCCTGTAAGATGTCATATGTTTACGTTTATGTTTTTTGCGATGTTCTTGTATATATTGGAATATGTAAGAATAAGACAAAATTACAAAGTTTTGGCTATATTACCATTTTTAATGGTGCTGTGGAGTAATATTCATGGTGGAATGGTTGCCGGTATTGGATTGATGTTCATCTATGCTTTGGGTGAAGCATTAAATAAAAAAACATATAAATATTATATTTATACTATAGTAGCAACAATCCCTGTATTGTTAATAAATCCTTATGGAATTAAGTATTTACAGTTTTTGTTAATGGCAAATACAATGGCAAGAAAAGATATTGTTGAATGGTGGGGTATTTTCTCTCCATATCATATGTATTCTTATTTTGCATTTAAATATTTTATGATGTTTATTCTTGGTTTGGAATGTGTAAAAGTATTTAAAGAAGGTTTTAATTATGCAAAAGCTGATAAAACGAAGTTCTTATTGATCTTGGTTACAACAGTTCTTGCAATACAACATTTGAAGCTAATAAGATTTTTTGTAATAGTTGGTGTCGCCTTTGCATATGTTGACTTTTACTCTCTAATCAAAAATTTCTCTCTAACGAAATGGAAAAATTTGATAATTTATACTTTTTTAGCTCTATTTTGTTTCTCTCTTTTAAGAGTTGCAGATTATCGACCAAAAGTAAGTTTTGCTTTTCCTGTATTAGAAACAGAATTTGTAAAAGTTAATAATTTAAAAGGAAATATATTAGTAAATCTTGGTTTAGGCAGTTATGTTGCGTACAAGTTGTATCCAAATAATTTGATATATATGGATGGCAGATATGAAGAAGTGTATTACGATGAAATGATTCCATTACTAAAGAAATTTCATTTAGTTCTTGATGGATGGGATGAAGTGTTAAAAAAATATCCGCCTGACGTAATGATTTTAGAAAATGAGTATCCTATTATAGATAAGTTAATAGAGTCTAAAGATTGGCATGAAGCATATAGCGGTAAAAGATTTACTGTATTTGTTAATGATAAATTAAAAAAAGAAAGCTATGAACAACCAACAATGAATTTTACGTATTATGAAAATTCAATTTTTGATACGAATATAGATTTTAGAAAGAAAAAATAATTATGGTTGAAGCATTGAAATATGATGTAATATTCGGTGGCGGAGCTATTAGAGGTATTGCATATATTGGTGCTGTAAAGGCTCTTAATGAACTTGGTATAGAAATCTGTACTCTTGCGGGTTCTTCTGTTGGAGCTATATTTGCCGGTCTTTTATCAGTTGGTTATAGTGTTGATGAATTAAAAGACCTCTTTTTAAATATCAATTTTGATTTATTTAGAGATATTCACTTTGGTTTGGGAAAAGAGTTTGCCCTTTCTAAGGGTGAAGTTTTTTTGGATTGGCTCAGAGATTTAATTGAAAAAAAATATTATGGAGATGTTTATAAAAAGGGTGAGAGTCTTCCTGTTACATTTAAGGATTTGAATAGAGATTTAGTTATAATTACTACAGATTTGACAAATTTTAAATGCAAAGAATTCTCTAAAAAAGAAACACCTAATTTTGAAATAGCAAAAGCTATAAGAATTTCATCAACAATGCCAGGTTTGATGCCGCCTTATGAGTTTGAAAATTCTGAACTTGTAGATGGTGATTTGCAAAAAAGCTGGCCGCTATGGAAACTTTCCTCTTCGCTTAATTCAAAACATAATAGAATCCTTGAATTTAGACTAGAGGGAGATTATGCTGGCAAGGGTAAAAATGCTATCAATTTTATAAATACGGTATATAGTTGTGTAACTTCAATAGCGACTGACTTTATAGTGGAAATTTATGGTCAAAATGATAAATATGATTATATTATTTTAAATACAGGTGAGGTTGTAATTGTTGATTTTAATCAACCAAAAGAAAAAAGAGAAGATTTAATTAAAATTGGTTATGATTTAACAATAGATTATTTTAAAAATGATTTACCCCAAAAAAAGAATATAGTATTAACTCAATATGAAAATATTCTTTCTCATTTGAATAATTTGAAAATTCAGCTTGGTAAGAGAAAAATTTCGAAGATGAAAGAAGAAATAGGGTTGTTATATATTGATTTGCATGATGCAAACAAATATATAGATGACAGTATATTTAAACAAATCAATGAATTTAAAACAGTGTTTTTTAGTAAATTATCTGAGCCAAATGTGTTTGGAATTTATCCAAAAATAAACATTGTCAGTGTTGAGACATCGTTAGAATTGCTAATAAGTTCAATTACTTTGAAGAGAGATGAGCTTTCAGATTTTATAAAAGTAGTTAACACCTAAAAATTTTAAAGTTGCATTGTGTTTGTTTATTTATATTTTTACATATTAGAATGTTTACAAAATTTTACATTGAGTTTGGAAAATCTTATTTATTCTGGTTTTTAGACATCTTTTGTATGTTTAAACATTGGTTTTTATAAAAAAACAATCATATAATTTTGATGAAAAACTTTAAAAAAAGCGTTAAAAATGCTTGCAAATAAAATTTTAGCGAATAAGATAAAGTAAGTCGAAAGATAAGAAAGGGTTGAGGAGTGTTCCTCAAAGGTATAAGGCAGTGTCAAAAGACGTAATTGAATTAGAAGGAACGATAATAGAATCAATGCCTAACGCTATGTTTCGTGTTAAATTAGAAAATGATCATGAGATATTAGCTCATATATCCGGTAAAATTAGAAAAAATTTCATAAAGATATTACCAGGTGATAAAGTCAAAGTTGAAATGACACCATATGACTTAACAAGAGGCAGAATAACATTCAGATTAAAATAACACATTAATATAAAGGAAAAGAAAAATGAAAGTAAGAAGTTCAGTAAAAAAGATTTGTGACAAATGCAAATGTATTAAAAGAAAAGGCAGAATAGCAATTATTTGTGAAAATCCAAAACATAAACAAAGACAAGGTTAATTTTCACGGTAAGAGCTTAAAGAAACAGAAGTAAAAGACATTTAGATAAAGGAAAGAAATATGGCAAGATTAGCAGGGGTTGATTTACCTCGTAACAAAAGAATGATTATCGCTTTAACATATATTTATGGTATCGGACCAAAAAGAAGCGAAAATATATTAAAAGCAACAGGTATTTCACCTGATTTAAGAACAGATGATTTAACAGAAAATGATATTAAATTATTAAGAAACGAATTGTCTAACTATGAAATTGAAGGGGATTTAAGAAGATCTGTTTCAATGCATATTAAGAGACTTCAAGAAATCGGTTCATACAGAGGTATGAGACATAAAAAGAATTTACCATGCAGAGGTCAAAGAACAAAAACAAATGCAAGAACTCGCAGAGGTAAAAAAGGTTTAGCTATTACTAA
>CACZSH010000047.1 GCA_902783785.1 uncultured bacterium
GATTATGTTAGAAGCTTTACAAACAGACCTTAGAAGATTCAAAAACTTTTTAGGATATGCACAAAATTTCATTAAAAAGACAAATTTTGTACAAGCAATCTTCGGTGATTTGATACAAGCTATAAAAGAAGCTTTGACAGTAAAGAAAAAGTTAAAAATGGCTCAATATAGATTGAATTATCACAAACACCAATTGAACAGAATGGAGTCTTTGATAGCAGAAAACAATCAACACGCATTTTTAAAAGGCAAGAATCTTAATGAAACCAGATAAGGAATAAAGAAATGGGTTTACTTACAGCAAGCATGAGAATGGCATATTTGAATGCCTCAAGATTAGATTTAGAATACAAAATACAATTAGTATCACAAGCTAAAGTTGATTTAGCAACTCAATCAACAGAGCTTGTTAATGCAGGTACTGATTTGGATCCAAATAGTCCTGTTGTTAAACAGTTGGAAGCTCGTAAAGAAAGATTGCATTTGTTAGAAAAGAAATTAGATCAACAAATGTTACAATATCAAAGCAGATTGACGTTGATTGAAGCTGAATTTAAGTCAGCTCAAAAACAATTCCAATCTAATGCTTCATCGGTGTCTTACTAAATATGACCAATTAAATAAAATTTAAAAAAAGAGAACTTGTTTTTATAAGTTCTCTTTTTTTTGAATAAATCTTTTCAGGCTTTGTTATTAGCTTTACAAAGATTTTTTTTTTGTTATAATCTTTGTGTACAAAAATAGGTGAGGAATATGAAAACACAAGTAGAAAAACAAGAAAAAAATGTAGTAAAATTAAGTATAGAAGTTCCTGCTCAAGAAGCTGTTGATGCATATAACAGAGCAGTACAAAGAATTTCTCAACATATTAATATAGCAGGTTTTAGAAGAGGTAAAGCTCCAAGACCGATTGTTGAGCAAAATGTAGGCAAAGAACGTATTAAATATGAAGCTTTAGAATCAATGCTTCCAAGAATATTTCAAGAAGTAATAAAAGAAAATAATTATGATATAGTTACTCAACCTAGTGTTGATTCTTACGAATTCAATATTGGTGAAGATTTAAAAATATCTGCAACTGTTGAATTAAGACCTGAAGTTAAATTGGGTGAATATAAAGGAATGACAATAAAAGTTGAATCTGAAAAAATTCCTGAAGATGCTTTTGACAAAGCTTTAGAAAGTATGAAAAAACAAGCTGTAACAACTGAAATTGTTGTTGATAGAGCTTCTAATGAAACCGATTTTGTAACTTTTGATTTTGACGGTTATGTTGATGGGGAAGCTATTAAAAACGGTTCAGGTAAAAATTATACGTTAGATATTGCAAATTCAAGCTTTATTCCAGGCTTTGCAGAACAATTAGTAGGTCATACGACAGGTGAAGAATTTGAAATAAATGTTACTTTCCCTGAAAATTACCATGAAGAAAAATTGGCAGGTGCACCTGCTGTGTTCAAAATTAAGCTTCATGAAATCAAGCAAAAAATTGAACCTGAATTGAACGATGAATTTGCTAAAAAGGTTGGTCCTTTTGAAACATTAGATGATTTGAAAGCTGATATTCAAAAATACTTAGAAAATACAAGAGCTAATAAGAATAAAGAAAAAGCTGACGAAGCTATTTTTGAAAAAGTTTTAGAAAATACAGAATTAGAAATACCTGATTCTATGATAGAAAGAGAATGTGATCACCTTCTTGATGAATATAAACAAAAACTTGCAATGCAAGGTTTTACGTACGAACAAGCTCTTCAACAATATGGTGAAGATAGTATAATGGATCAGTTGAAAGAAGATGCTGTTAAAAGAATAAAAAATTCTTTAGTAATTGATAAGATTGCTTCAGAAGAAAAAATAACTGTTCAAGCAGAAGATATGGAAGCGAAACTGGCTAAAATGCAAGCTGCATATCAAATGGATAAAACATCTTTAATGAAACAATTATCTCAAAATCCGGGATTTTTGAGTTCTTTGTCTCAGCAGGTGATAAATGAAAAAGTTTCGAACTTTTTAGCTGAAAACAATACAGTAGAATTTACAGACTAATAATATATAATATAAATTATAAGAAAGGAAATAAAAATGAGTTTTGTACCTGTAGTAATAGAACAATCAAGTAGAGGCGAACGTTCTTTTGATATTTTTTCAAGATTATTAAGAGAAAGAATTATCTTTTTAGGAACACCTATTGATGATATGGTAGCAAATTTAATAGTTGCTCAATTATTATTATTAGATAGTGAAAATCCTGAAAAAGATATTATGTTATATATAAACAGCCCAGGAGGATCTGTAACAGCAGGTTTTGCAATATATGACACAATGCAACACATAAGAGCTGATGTTTCAACTATTTGTTTAGGTCAAGCAGCTTCAATGGGTGCATTCTTGTTATCATCTGGTACAAAAGGAAAGAGATTAGCTCTACCTCATTCAAGAGTATTGATTCACCAACCTTTAGGTGGTGCTCAAGGTCAAGCTACAGATATTGAAATTCAAGCAGCTGAAATTTTGAGAATTAAAAAATCATTGAATGAAATTTTAGCATCAAATACAGGTCAATCATTAAAGAAAATTGAAAAAGATACTGATCGTGATTATATAATGACTCCTCAAGAGGCATTAGAATATGGTATGATTGATAAAGTAGTTTCAAGAGATGCAGTTTAATTCGGGAGAATATAAAGCATGCCAAAACATGATGACAGTAGATTAAAATGTTCATTTTGCGGAAAAACTCAAGACCAAGTAAAAAAACTTATTGCTGGTCCTGAAGTTTATATATGTGATGAATGCGTTGAATTATGCAACGAAATATTAGATGAAGAAATCTTTGAAGGTAAGGAAAAAGAAAAAGCCGAAGAAGCTAAAAAGGCTGATGGTGAATACAAAGATATTCCAAAACCACATGAGATAAAAGCATATTTAGATGAACATATTGTTGGTCAAGATGATGCAAAGAAAGTATTATCTGTTGCTGTTTACAATCACTATAAACGTCTAAGACACAATAAAGAAGGTAATAAAGCAGAAGTTGAAATTCAAAAGTCAAATGTTCTTCTAGTTGGTCCGACAGGTAGCGGTAAAACATTATTAGCGCAAACTTTGGCAAAATTGCTTGATGTTCCTTTTGCAGTTGCGGATGCTACAACATTGACAGAAGCTGGTTATGTTGGTGATGATGTTGAAAACATTTTACTAAGATTATACCAAGCAGCTGACTATGATGCTCAAAAAGCTGAAAAGGGTATAATTTATATTGACGAAATCGATAAAATTGCAAGAAAATCTGAAAATACATCAATAACAAGAGATGTTTCAGGTGAAGGTGTTCAACAAGCTTTATTAAAGATGATTGAAGGTACTGTTGCAAATGTTCCTCCTCAAGGTGGAAGAAAACATCCTCATCAGGAATTTATTCAAATAGATACAAGTAATATTCTATTTATTGTTGGTGGTGCGTTTGTCGGTTTGGATAAAATTGTTGAAAAACGTGCAGAAGAAGGTACTTCTATTGGTTTTGGCGCAAAAATCCTTACAAAAGCTGATAAAGAAGCAGCTGCATCAAAAATGTTGAAAAAGTTGCAGCCTGAAGATTTATTGAAGTTCGGTTTGATACCTGAATTTATCGGTCGTGTTCCTGTTTATGCAGTTTTAGATGCATTGGATGAAAAAACTTTAAAAATGATTTTAACAGAACCAAAAAATGCTATTTTAAAACAATATCAATGCTTGTTAAAAATGGATGGCGTTGAATTGGAATATGAACAGGATGCTATTGATTTAATAGCTCAGGAAGCTATTAAGCGTAAAACAGGTGCAAGAGCTTTGCGTTCAATCGTAGAAGAACTTATGCTTGACATTATGTATGATGTTCCTTCAAAAGATGATGTTAAAAAATTTGTTATAACAAAAGATATGGTTGAAAACAGAAATAAGGCAGAATTGATTAAACTTCCTAAAAAGAATGCAAAAGTTAAAGAAGAAATTGCATAATGAAATCTCGATTTTTAGGCATTATCCTTATTTCTCTGTTTTTAATACAGTTTTATACTGTTACAAGTTCGAAGGAATTTGTATGTTATAAATCTAAAAATGTTTGTCAGGTAAAAAAATTATTTTATGACAAACAAGTTTTTGATACATATGATTTGGATAGAATTGAAAAATTAAATTGGGAATGGAAATACAGAAGAAAAAATCCGAGAACTCAACAAGTTTATATGATGTATAAAATGATTGATGAACAAAGTGTTGACAGAATAAATCTTATAAATACGGATTTTGCAGATGATAAAATTACGGAGTTTAATGAATATTTAAAAAGTGACGAAGAAAAATACAGCTTTAATAATTTACTTTTGTATTCCGTAATTTTAACAATACTAACACTTTTCTTTTTTGTGCCGTTGGGAGTCGTACTTTTAAAAAAAGATAGCAAGTTTGAAATAAGATGATATTTATGTAAAAATTGTCTTATGGCAAAGACATTGATTTTAATAGACGGGCATGCTTTAGCTTTTAGACAATATTATGCACTTGAAAGAACAAATATGCAGACATCGGATAATATTCAAACATGGGCTGTATATGGTTTTTTTAAGGCAATTTTTGATCTTTTAGATAACAAAACAATAAATGCGGATTCTCTTGCAGTAACATTTGATGTTAGCAGACATACATTCAGAACGGATATGTATGAGGAATATAAAGGGCAAAGAGAAGCTATGCCGGATTCTTTGCATGAACAATTGGGATATATTTGTGAAGGGTTACAGGCTTTTGGTATTCCTGTTTATACAAAAGAAGGTTTTGAAGCTGATGATTTAATCGGTACAATCAGTAAAAATGCAACTGAATTGGGTTATAAAACTTATATTCTAACAGGGGATCAAGATTCATTTCAGTTAATTGATAAATTAGGTTTTACCAAAGTTTTAATTCCTTATGGCGGTAAATTAATTCAATATGATTGGGAAAAAGTTTTTGAAAAATGGGGAGTTTATCCTGACCAAGTTATTGATTATAAAGCGTTAAGAGGTGATGTTTCTGATAATATACCCGGGGTAAAAGGTATTGGGGAAAAAACTGCGCAGAATTTACTTTCAAAATATAAAACTCTTGAAGCGGTTTTGGCTGATTGTGAAAATCTTACGCCACCATCTGTTAAAACAAAAATATGTGACGGGAAAGAAATGGCACTTTTAAGTCAGAAACTTGCAACAATTATTAGAGATGTTGAAATTAATTTTGATTTTGACGAGGCAAAACTTGCTCTTCCTGAAATGGAAAATGTTTTAGAATTTTTGAAAAAATATCAATTGAATTCTTTTATGAAAAATATTGATAAAATTATTAAAAGATTTAGTAAAAACGGACTTAAACGAGAAAGTTTGGAAAGAGCTTGTAATAAAGAAAATATTGAAAACAAAAAACAAGAAACAGTAGTTTCTCAAAAACAAAATAAATCCGATAATTCTGATATTGTTCAATTAGGATTGTTTTCTACCGTACAGGAAATAGTTAATGATAATACTATTGAATATGAAAAAGAGATTGTTAATGAAGGCTTTGACCGTATAGTTGATATTATAAAAAAAGAAAAATGTTTTGCACTAGATATTGTTGCAAATTTTGAAAATGCTGTTGAAAATGAAATTCTTGCAATTACTTTTGCAATTGGTAAAAAAGCTTATTATGTTCCATATTCAAAGGAAGCGTTAGATATTTTTAAAGAAATATTTGAAGATGAAAAAATAGAAAAAATTACTTATGACGGAAAAAATAATATTAATATTTTAAGATGTAATGGAATTAATTTAAACGGAATAAAAACGGATGTTGTCCTTGCTGATTATGTAAAAAATCCCGCAAATAAGCATGAATTAGATGTTCAATCTTTAAATTATCTTGATTATTTAATGAAAAATTTACCTGATAGTGTTCAAGTTAAAAAAGGTATTTTAGATTATAAACGAGCAGTGGAAAGTGAATTATTTGAATATTCATCTGATAGAGCATATGTTACATTGGAACTTTCTAAATATTTTGATAGTAATCTTGATGAAAAAGAGAAAAAACTTTTAAAAGATTTTGAAGTGCCGCTGCTTTACGTTTTGGCAGATATGGAATATAACGGTGTTTCGATTGATGTTGATTATTTAAGCCAATTATCTTCAGAAATGTCAAAAGAAATTGAAAATTTGGAAGAAAAGATTTATGAAATAGCAGGTGAAAGATTTAACGTAAATTCTCCAAAACAAGTTAGCGAAATTTTATTTGATAAATTGCAACTAAAAGTAAAAGGTAAAAAGCAGAAAAAATCAACAAGTGCGGAAGTTTTGGAAGAATTAGCCGAAGAGTTTGAAATCTGTAAATTCTTACTTGAAGATAGAAAATATTCTAAATTGAAAAATACATATACAGATGCTTTACCTGAACTTGTAAGTAAAAAAGATAACAGAATTCATACGACATATAATCAGGCTGTTACAACAACAGGCAGATTATCTTCTTCAAATCCCAACTTGCAAAATATTCCTGCAAGAACAACAGAAGGTAACAAATTAAGAGCTGCAATAATTTCAAAAGATAAGGAGCATAATTTAATTTTATCTGCGGATTATTCTCAAATAGAGTTGAGATTATTAGCGCATGTTTCAAAAGATAAAAATTTAATAGAAGCTTTTAAATCTGATGGTGATGTTCATACATTAACTGCTTCAAAAGTATTTAATGTTGATATTGAAAAGGTTACAAAAGAAATGCGTTACAAATCAAAAGCCGTAAATTTTGGTATAATTTACGGTCAAACAAAGTACGGTTTAGCAAAAGCGCTTGGTATTTCTGCCTACGAAGCTCAAGATTTTATAGATAAATATTTTAAAACATATCCGAAAGTTTTAAATTATATGGAAAATACAGTAGAATTTGCACTATCTCATGGCTATGTTGAAACAATATTCGGAAGAAAAAGATATGTACAAAATGAATTAACAAGCCCAAATCACATGATAAGAGAATTTGGAAAACGTGCAGCTATAAATCAGCCGCTTCAAGGTACAGCAGCCGATTTAATGAAGCTTGCCATGATAGAAACATATAAAAAACTAAAAGAAAATAAATTAAAATCAAAAATGATAATGCAAGTACATGATGAAATTGTGATAGAAGTGTACGAAAATGAAGAGGATATAGTAAAAGAATTAGTAGTAAAATCAATGGAATTAAATCAACCTCTTGAAATTCCATTGAAAGTTGATGTAAATGTAGGTAAAACATGGAAAGAACAATAAAATTATTAGTAGTATTATTTGTATTTTTAGCTTGTGTGCAACAAGTAAAATCGGCAGAAGTAATAAAAGCAGAACCAATATTTACAACGACAAGTCCTGCTATAAAACCTCATATCGTAGAACCTCCGACAAAACCTGTTCAGACAATGGTACCGGATATAAATTATGTACCAAAAGTTAATCAAAATACAAATGTTCCGGTTGTAAAAAATGCAACTTTAAATATTACAACATCTCCAAGTCAACAAAATAATACTTTAAATAAACCTATAAATAGTAGTGGTACTACTGTAATATTAAATCCTTCATTACAATCTCCGGTTGAAAAACCTATTGTAATGCCGAGCAATACTTTTTCACAACCGACAAAACCAATAGTAAATCCTCAATCTACTTTAAATCAATCTACAAATAATATCAAACCTGTTGCTTCTCAATCAATAACTCAAAATTTTGCAGTTATACCTCAGGTTATATCTTTTCAAAAATGTACTAAAATTTTTCCGATAGATAGTGAAAAATTATTTTATTTAGCTATTTCTTCTATAAATGCAAATAAATTTACAATAAATGAAATTCAATCAAAAAGCGGATATGTGTTATTTTCCGTATTGCAAAAACAATTTTTATTAAGTGTTGCATCTGTTGATAAGAAAAATGCAATAGTAAAAATAACACCTGCAAATAATAATTATTATTTTCCTGAAGGGATAGTTACAAATATATTTAAATATATAGATTTAAATACTGATATAGTAATTTCCAAAATATAGAAAAAGTGCTATAATAACGAATATGATTGCTGATGAAATAAATCAAGAACGTATAGATGAAATAAAACAAAAAGCTAAAAGAGTAATTGATAATACATGTTTGTATCAATATAAAGGTACTGTATCAAAACTTTTAGGTCTAACTGTTGAAGTAAAACTTCCAGGATTAAAAATTGGTGATTTATGTTATATAGAAACAAATACCGGTGAGAAAAAACCTGCCGAAGTTGCTGCATTTAAAGGCGAAGTGGCTCAATTACTTTTACTTTTGGATGGAAATGGAATAGGTCAAGGTTGCTTGGTATCTTCAACAGGTCAGCCTATTACAATTCCTGTCGGGGATTTCTTGCTTGGAAGATTAATTGACCCTATGGGAAATCCAATGGATGGACAACCGCTCAATTTAGAAGGTGCTTCATGGCGAAGTATTGAAGGTCCACCTCCGAGCCCTTTTGAAAGACCGATTATTACGGAAATGTTTTCAACTGGGGTAAGAGCTATAGATTCATGTTTAACATTTGGCTGCGGACAACGTATGGGGCTATTTGCTGGTTCCGGTGTTGGTAAATCTACGCTTTTGGGTATGATTGCAAGAAATTCTGATGCTGATGTAAACGTAGTTGCTCTAATCGGTGAACGTGGTCGTGAGGTAAAGGAATTTATTGAAGATGCACTTGGCCCTGAAGGTATGAAAAAATCTGTTCTTGTTTGTGCAACAGGTGATCAACCTCCATTGATTCGTCAAAAATGTTTACTTGCGGCGACTGCTGTTTGTGAATATTTTAGAGATCAAGGTAAAAAGGTATTCTTAATGACAGATACAATTACTCGTTGTGCGATGGCAGGTCGTGAAGTTGGATTGTCATTAGGTGAACCACCTACAATGAAAGGTTATCCTCCGTCAATCTTTTCATGGCTTCAAAAAGTCCTTGAAAGAGCAGGTAACAGTCCTAAGGGCTCAATTACGGCTTTTTATACAGTACTTATGGAAGGTGATGATATTAATGACCCGATTGTAGATACTGTTCGTGGTATTACAGATGGTCACATTTTCTTGTCAAGAAAAGTTGCGGAAGCAAACCACTATCCTGCTATTGATGTTTTGGGAAGTATTTCCCGTTTGATGAGTGCTATTGCATCATCAGAACATAAAGAAGCTGCAGGGAAAATGAGAAAATTGCTTGCTTTGTATAGAGAAAATAAGGACTTAATAGATGTAGGTATGTATCAGGCAGGTTCAAACCCAAGCCTTGATATTGCTATTGAAATGATGCCTCAAATTAATGCTTTTTTACAACAAAGAACAACTGATATTGTAAGTATGGATACAACAATTGATACTTTAATTCAAATGATGGCAAATATAAATATTTAAGGTATAATAAATTTATGAAAAAGATTATTTTAACAATTATATTTCTTCTTTGTTTTTATCCTCAAGCATTTTGTGCTCAAAAAAATATCTCGCAAAAGGCTAATGATAAAGCTGTAAAGGAAATAAAGGCTGTTTTAACAGAGTATGTCCAATATGAAAATAGTAAAAATATTGAAGGTATAAAGCGTCTTCATGCTGATAATTATATGACAGTTGATGCTATGCCTAAAAAAGTTTATCTTGATATTTTAGATAAAACATGGAAAAAATATGACGATATAAAACAAGAATTGAAGATAAATAATATTGATATAAATGGAAATTATGCGATAGTAGAAGTTACAGAATTCTTAAATGGTACAACATCTGAAATGATTGATGATAAATCCGTAGCCGGTAAATTAGATAGTGTATCTCATATCGTTTATTATATGGAAAAAACTCAAAATCAATGGAAGTTTGTATCTGATTATGTAATTGATGAACAAACTACTTTAGCTTTTGAAAAAGCAAAAGATTTAGATATCTTGTTTACTACTCCAAATAGGGTTTTAGCAGGTAGAGAGTATGTTGCAACATTTAATGTAAAAGGTGTTCCGAGAGATTCTTTTGTAGTTGCTACTATCGGTCAAGAAAAAATTATTTATCCTCATAAAAATGCAGAAGAAGTTTATAGAAAAGTTTCTCAAGACGGAATATTAGAAAGAGTTTTTAAATCAAATAAAGATAATCTAAATGAGTATGCTGTTGTTACATATTGTATTACAAAGCCTATTTTAAATAAAAATAAACAAATTGAAACTTTGTTAACAGGTGTTGGTTATATTATAAATAGAGTTAATGTAGTTCCGGAAAACAAATTTATTACAATAACAGAAGATGGCAAGAAAGAAACGAAAATCTAATAAAGTAGAAAAAATAGTTGAATCGTCAATTACCGGTAAGATGGTATATCTTATTGTTACTTTGGTATTTTTTATTGCGGCAAATATGTATTTGACAGATTTATTGTTGGATGAAATCGAATTAGGTTTGTCTGTTGCAAATCCTGTATTTATATTAAAATATGTTCAAAATACCGGTGCTGCATTTAGTGTTTTAGAAAATTATCCGTATGCAATTATTGCAATTTCTGTGATAGCCTTAATTGTTGTTTTGGTATATACAATAAATAATCTTCAAACTTTATCTATGAAGGCAATTTTTTGTTTTTCTTTATTAATGTCCGGTATATTTTGTAATTTGTACGAACGGATATTTTTTGGATATGTTAGAGATTTTATTTACTTAAATTTTATAGATTTTCCTATTTTTAATTTTTCCGATATTGCAATAAATGTTGCAGTTTTGGGTATAATAATTTTATTATTGAGAAAAGATATTTTGAAGAATATATAATATGGAATATTTAATAGAAGAAACTGACGAACATAAGCGTCTTGATAAATTTGTAAGTGAAATGTTTGAGGATGTTTCAAGAAATACTGTTCAAGATGCTATCAAAAATGGTCTAATTAAGGTTAATGGAAATATAAAAAAATCCTCTTATGTTCTAAAAGAACTTGATAAAGTTCAATTTGATGATGATATTTTTGAAATAAAGCCTTTAAATGCCGAAAGAATTCCTTTGCAGATAGAATATGAAGATGAAAATATGCTTGTTGTTAACAAGCCTTCCGGCATGTTGACTCATCCTGCAGGAAAAGAAAAAACTGGAACGCTTGTTAATGCTCTTTTGAATTATTGTCCTGATATGTTATCTGATATTGGCGGTGAATTTAGAAAAGGTATTGTTCATAGATTAGATAGAAATACTTCAGGATTATTAATGGTTGCAAAAAATAACAAAACACATGAATTTTTGCAAGAACAAATAAAAACAAAAACTGCTATCAGAAAATATTATGCAGTTGTAAAAGGTATAATGGATTCTGATAACGGTACAATAAACAAGCCTATAGGAAGAAATCTTAAAAACCCTCAAAGAATGGATATAGTTGAAGGTGGAAGAGAAAGCATAACTAATTTTAAAGTGTTGGAAAGATTTAAAGAATATACTTTTGTAGAACTTGAATTAAAAACAGGCAGAACTCATCAAATTAGAGTTCACATGTCATCAATAGGTCATCCTGTTATGAATGATACTTTGTATGGTGCAGGCATGTCTAAAGTTCATACTCAAGAACAGGTTTTAATGGCGTATTCTCTAACCTTTACAAAGCCTTTTTCTGATGAGATAATAAATATACAAATTGATTATGATGAAAAATTAAAACGAGTATTAAATTATTTAAGGAGTAAAAATTGAAAATTTTATTTAAATTAATAACAATATCACTATTAGCTGTAATTGGATATTTGATATATACAACTCATAGTAAAATGATTGCACTAACAGGTGCGATTGGTTTATTTGCCGGTATATTTTATATGCAATCTTTTATTTTTGTTTTGAATGATAAAATAAAAAGTTATAAACGACAAGTAGAAAAAATTGATATATCTGACAGCGAAAATTCTTCAAAAGTAGAAGTTTTGGAACAAAAAATAGTTGTACTTGAAAAAGCTTTAAAAAATGCTCTTGAAAATAACAATAACTAAGTTGATTTGACTTATGGGTATTTTTGGGTTATTTTAAACAAAGTTAGATTAGGGAAACATAAGATTTGAGGATATAAAAATGGATTTTGTAACTTTAATGATAAAATTGTTAAAATCGCTATCTGTAGTTGGCGGTTTTGGTGTTGGAATTATTTTATTAACAATAGTAATAAGAGCTTTAATGTGGCCTTTGGGAGTGTCTCAACAGCGTTCAATGCGTATAATGCAAACATTACAGCCTAAAATGAAAGCTATTCAAGACAGATATAAAAACGATCCTCAATTAATGCAAAAGAAAATGATGGATTTTTATAAGGAACATAAGTTTAATCCTATGGCAGGATGCTTTCCTTTATTAATTCAAATGCCTATATTCATTTTGTTATATACATCTTTAATGAGTCCGCAATTTATTTCAATGGCGGGTGATACATCATTTTTGTTTATAAAAAGACTTGATGCAACTTTAAAAACTAATGCAGGTATATCAAATGACGGTGTGATGGGTGTTTCAAAATATGATACATTTATGTTAAATAAAACCGCAAAAGTTTATTTCAATGACGGTACTGTTGAAGATGCGGTAAAAATTGAAAAACCTAATAAGGCTTTGAGTGTTCAAGGTGATATAATTCCTGATCAACCTATTGATTTTAAAATTAGTTTAGATAGTTTGGATTTGAAATTCTCTAAACTTGATAAAATAGAAAAGGCAGAAGTAAAAGTAACAAATATGCAGACAAAAGAATCAGAGGATGCAACTTTTGTTAGAAAAGATGGTATTTTGATGACAGAAATGCCTTCAAAAGCTGTTAAAAACAGTTTTCACTATGATGTATTGTTGTTAATCGTATTATTTGGTTTGACAATGGTGTTCAGCCAAAAGGTAATGATGGCAACAAATAAAAATGCTCCGCAAGATCCTGCTCAACAAGCAATGCAAAAATCTATGAATACATTTATGCCGATTATGTTAACAGCAACATTCGTATTTATTCCTATTCCGGCAGGGGTTTTGTTGTATCTTGTTGTTTCTAATCTTTTCCAAGTATTCCAAACAGTTGTTATTAATAAACAAATAGATAAAGAAGAAGAAGCTAAAAAACAAAAGATTGACGATGACGTTGTTGCAAAGGCTAAAAAAATAGAACCAAAAGAATAAAGTTATGTTAGTGTCAGAATTTGATTATAATTTACCGGAAGAATTAATCGCTCAAACTCCAAGTGAAAAGCGCGAAAATTCTCGAATGATGGTTCTGGATAGAGCTGGCCATAAATTTTATCACAAGCATTTTTACGATATTGTTGAATACTTAGATGAAAATTATATTCTTGTCTTAAATAATACAAAAGTTATTCCTGCAAGACTCTATGGACACAAGGATACTGGTGCATTAATTGAAATATTTTTGCTTAAAGATTGTGGAAATAAAACTTGGGAAGCTTTAATTAAGCCTTCTAAAAGAATAAAGTCAGGTATGGAAATTAAAATAGCTGATTGTCTTTCTGCTAAAGCTTTAGAAAATTTAGGTGATGGAAAATGGCTTATTGAACTTATTTATGACGGAATTTTATATGAAATTCTTGATAAAGTGGGAAACATTCCGCTTCCTCCATATATTGAAAGAAAAATGACGGATGATGAGAGAAAATCTCTTGATTATGATCGTTATCAAACGGTTTATGCCAAGCATGAAGGTTCTGTTGCAGCTCCTACTGCAGGATTACATTTTACACAAGATATTTTAGAAAGACTTAAAAATAAAGGTGTTGAGATAGCTTACGTTAATTTAACCGTCGGCTTGGGAACATTTAGACCTGTTAAATGTGAAAATATACTTGATCATAAAATGGATTCTGAGGAATTTGAAATATCTCAAGAAACAGCAGATATAATTAACAGAGCAAAAGCACAAGGTAAAAAATTGGTTGCCGTCGGTACAACTTCTGTTCGTACACTTGAAACAGCTTATCAACAATTTGGTGAAATTAAGGCTTGCAAATCATCATCAAGACTTTTTATTTATCCGCCTTATGAATTTAAGGTTGTTGATAATTTAATAACTAATTTTCATCTTCCAAAATCAACTTTACTAATGCTTGTAAGTGCTTTAGCAGGAAAAGATTTTATATTTAATGCTTACAAATCAGCGATTGAAGAAAAATATCGCTTTTATTCTTATGGCGATTGTATGTATATATCTTAAATTTTAAAATTTTTCTTCAAAAAGTTTAATTCTTAAAACTGCACACATTATCCAGAAAATAATTTGTATTTGAGGTCTGAAAAATACAGTATCTACTAATCCGTGTACCATAACTCCGATTATGCTTAAAAGCCCTGCCGATATTAAAATGATGTCGTAAATATTGTTTGAATTTAAAATAAATTTTATTCCATTAGAAAGAATAATATATAGAAATGCGATAAATGCAACAAGAGCAAAAATACCGCTTTCTACTGCTGTTTCAAGGAATATATTGTAGCAGCTTAAAGCATCAAAGCCTGTTTTCATATATAATCCGTAAATCTCTCTAAAGTTTTGATTGCCGCAGCCGATACCTAAGAGCCAGTTATCTGCAAACATTTTTAGAGATGCTTGATAAACATTAAATCTAAATGAATTTGAACTATCCTGTCTCATTATAAATATTGACAAAAATCTCATTCTGACAGATTGCAAAGAAAGTATTACAATGGCAGAAAGCGAACAAATAAAACCTAAAACTGATAAATAGATTTTTTTGTAATTTTGCCATAAAAATTTTGCTGATATTAAAATAATTCCGAAAAGAATTGATAAAAGCGCTAAATAAGCTCCTCTGCAACCTGTGCAAATTATTGCCCACGAACATATAGCAGATAAAATTAATGTTAAAATTCCTGTTTTATAGTGTTTTTGAACTAAAAGATATGCACAAATTCCATATAGGACAGGTATACATACTATTAAAAATCCGGCAAGAAGATTTGGATTATATGGTTGTAATGTTCCATAAACCCTTGTCATAACTTCTTCAGGTCTTAAATAACTAACATCTTGCCAAGTTAAATTTGTATTTGTGGGAATAGTATTTTGAAATATTGCATAAATTGATTCAAAACTCAAGATTGATACAATTGTCAAAAGAATAGATTTTATTTTGTTTTTGTTGCTGTTTAAATAATGTACAAGTGCAAGATAAAAACCTAGGTAAGTACAAGTTTTTAAAAAACCTTTTAAGCTTAAATAAAAAAGGCTTGAACCCGCTAAGCTAATTACTACAAAAATAAAATATACCAGTAATGCTATATCAATATTTTTCGTTTTAGTAATTTCATCTTTTTGTACAAAAAGCTTTATTGCTGTTAAAAATATTACAATTAAACTTAAGAATCCTATTGTATCTGTTGTACAAAATAACGTTGAAACAAGTGTGGTAATTATAAAAAATAAAATTATATTATTTAAATTTTTTATAATAAAACTGTTTTCACTGATATATTCACATTTTTCTCTTGAAAAAGTAATTATTTTGTCAAACATTGCCCTTTGCCTTAAGTAATACTGTCCGGAGATTTTTTCACTTCTTTATCTTCTTCGGTATTTTGATTTTTTTCTTCCTCGTTTAGTATTTGAATATCTGAAATAACTCCGTTAAATCTGTAATTTTTACCTTCAATAGTAACAGGAATACCTATTTTTATTTTATTTCCGCCAACTACAGCACCATCTTTAGTTATTTTTGCTGTGTCAACTATTGTTAGTAAAATGTCATAAGAAAAAGCTTGTGATGCATCATCTACCATTGTAAACGGTTCTTTTCCTTTTATATTGGGTAATATTATTTTTTTTGTATCAAATTTAACATCAACAACATCAAGATCTTTATAAGGAACATTTCTTATTGTTAAAAATGTTTTTTCTCCAGATTTCATAGGTAGTTCGTTACTTGTTATTGTAACGCTTCTTAAAAATACTTGAAATCCTATCTTAGAAGTTGCTTCTATTTGATTTCCAGCGGTTTGTCTTACGTGTGAAAATGTTAAAAATCCAACTATTATTGCCGTTAATATGCCAACAGCTATTATCCAATCAATTGTTTTGATTTCTTTTAATTTTGCTATCATATTTCGCTCCTTTTTCTAGTGTTATTGATTTTTATTTAATGCAGAGTTCTTTTTCTTTTTTTTGAGTCATTTCTATTAATTCATCTATTGTTGTTGTTGCGCAACCAAATTGTTTTATTACTATGCTTGCTGCAATATTACCTATAATTGCTGCGTAAACAGGTTCAGCTCCTATGCTTAATGCCATTGTGTATAGAGCTGTTACTGTATCTCCTGCACCGGTTACATCAAATACGTGTGATTTATTAAATACAGGAATTTCGGTTACTTTATAATCAGGTTCTATAACCATCATTCCTCTATCGCCACAGGTTATAAGTATAGACTTTGATTTTATCATATTATGCAAAATACTTCCTGCTTTTTCAAAATCTTCTTTTGTATTTAAATTAAAACCTAAGAACTTTTGTGTATCAGGAAGATTTGGTGTCAATGATGTTATATTTTTGTACTTGTCAAAATCTTTTTGTATATCAGCTACTATAACTTTGTTATATTTATTTGCAAGTTCAATAGATTTATCTATAATTTTTGGGGTTAAAGTTCCGATGTGATAATCAGAAAGAATTATGGCATCATAATTCGGAATAGCTTTTTCTATTTGTTCAATAACTTTTTCTTCAGTTTCTTTTGAAAGAGGTTCTTTTGTTTGTCTGTCAATTCTTACAATTTGTTGTGTTACAGATTGAGAACAAGAACCAGATATACGTGTTTTTGTTGTGGTTTTTCTTGTTTTATCATATACAAGATAATCTGTTTTTATTCCCTCTTTTTCGAAAGATTGTTTTAATTGTTCTGCTTGATAATCTTGACCAAGAACTCCAATAACAGCAACTTTGCCGCTATTTATTTTAGAAACATTGTTTGCTGCATTTGATGCTGCCCCAAGTATTAATTTTGTTTCTTCATGCAGTAAAATTAATACAGGTGCTTCTCTTGATATTCTTTCCGTATTACCATAAACCATTTCGTCCATAGCTAAATCACCGATTATCAAAACTCGAGTATTTTTTAACTCATTTATATAACCGATTAACTTGTCTTTATTGATGTTCATAGTTGATAATTCCTTAGATATAATATATAATTATTTTAGCATAAAGAAAATTTTTGAGGAAAAGTTGGACGAAAAAAATTTAGATTCTGAATTATCGGAAGAAGATAAATATAATTCTCTTGATGATGACGACGATGATGATGATATAGAGTTTGATGATAACATAAATATTGAAGCATTAACTCAACAATTACAGCAGCATGTTGATATTGGTGATGCTGCTAATCTTTCTAATGAAGATTTTAATAAAGAACCTGAAAAGGTTGTTGATACTACTAAAGATTCTGCTCCTAAAACTTCACCGGATGCAGTTTTTCCTAAAGTTAGCTACAAAAAATATGTTGTTTATATTACTCCTGATAATGTTGATTATGTTGATAATTTGTCCATTGATCAAAGAACAGAGTTGATTAATAATATTATTACCGAAAAGCAAAAAACGAGTAAAAAATCACAAGTTTTAAAATCTCGTCAAGATTATTTAAAACATTTGTTATTGGTATGTGCTACGGTTATTATATCTTTTCCGCTTCTTTTTTATGCTGTTAATAAGTCTTTACAGCTTACAATTACGAATTATCAGCAATCTCAACAAAATTTTCAAAAATTGTATAAGGAAAGAGGTAAATATAATTCTTACAGAAAAATGGACTTAAAATAATTATTTTTAATAATTTACCTATTGTAAAAATTTTTTTTGAATAGTAAAATAAATATACAGCATAAGATTGACTGTGTTGACGGTTAGACAGTATAAATTACCCAATGGAGAGTATTAAGAAATGATTAAGTTGAATTACCATTATGTAGACAAAGACATTATAGGAAAAGATCACGGTTTAGAAGTTGAAAAAGAGTTTGCAAAACATAAAGATAAAATTGCACAAATTATTACAGATTTGAATAAAAGAAAAGATAAACCAGGTCAATGGTTACAGTGGATGAATCTTGGTTATAATGAAGAAACTGTTTGGTATGTTAAAGAATTTGCAGCTATGGTTAGAGGCAGATTTGATAATGTTTTAGTTTTAGGTATCGGTGGTTCTGCTTTAGGCGGTATTGCTGTTTCTGAAGCTCTTTTAAAACCTTATTGGAATTTATTAACTCCTGAACAAAGAGATAATTATCCAAGATTATTTTTCTTAGATAATATTGATCCTGACCAAATTACAGGATTGTTGAATACAATAGATTTAAAAAGAACTCTTGTTAATGTAATTACAAAATCAGGTTCAACAGCAGAAACAATGTCTCAATATATGATTGTTAAAGACATAATGGAAAAAGAACTTGGTGATGAATACAGAAAAAATATTGTAGCAACGACAGATAAAAAAGTTGGTGTTTTAAGACAATTAGCTGATCAAGAAGGTTATAAAACATTTGTAGTTCCTGATGATGTAGGTGGTAGATTTTCTGTATTTTCAGCAGTTGGTTTATTACCTTTGGCTCTTGTTGGTATTAATATTGATGAAATTATGAATGGTATTAAAGATATGGATTTAGCATTGAAAAATACTAATATTTCTGAAAATATTGCCGCACAAAATGCTTTAATTCATTATTTGTATGATACAAAGAAAAATAAAAGATTATCTGTTATGATGCCATATTCAAGCAGATTAAAATATGTTTCAGACTGGTATGTTCAATTATGGGCAGAATCATTAGGAAAACAAGTTGATAATAAAGGTAAAGAAGTTCATGTTGGTCCTACACCAATTAAAGCTTTGGGTGCAACTGATCAACACTCTCAAATTCAACTTTATAATGAAGGTCCTAATGATAAGGTTATTTCGTTTATTCGTGTTGAAGAATTCGATAATGAATTAAAAATTCCTGAAATATTTGATTATACAGGCATTGGATATTTAGGCGGTAAGTCTATTAATCAATTAATTAATGCAGAAGCTGATTCTACAAGAGTTGCTTTGGCAGACTATAAACGTCCTACAATAACTATTTCAATACCAAAAGTAGATGCTTATAATGTTGCTCAATTGTTGTATATGTTAGAAGTTCAAACTGCAATAGCCGGAGAATTATATAACATAAATACATTTAATCAACCTGGTGTTGAACAAGCTAAAAATTATACATATGCATTGATGGGAAGAGCAGGTTATGAAGAATCTGCTAAAACTCTTCAAGAAAAAATGGTTACTGTATAGTTAAAGGTATATAAAATTTATGAAATTAAGCAAATGCCACATTTTATGTGGCATTTGCCAAATTTATAAAAAATAAAAATTTTTTGGATTTTTTAGAAACAAAATAAAAAAGTTTACGTCAAAAATTATATAAGGGTGAGGAAATGAGTACAGTTTTGGAATACGATACCGTGATATTGGGCGGAGGCCCTGCCGGTTTGTCTGCCGGTATTTATGCTGCAAGAGGTGCAGGGAACGTTGCTATTGTTGATATAAGTATGTTTGGAGGTCAGCCTTCTAATTATTTGGAATTAGAAAATTATCCCGCTTTTCCTATTATTGGCGGGTATGATTTAATGGAAAAAATGGAAGAACATGCTGATAAATTTAATGTTAACAAATATCCTATGGAAGAAATTCAAAAAGTAGATTTAGTTTCAAATCCAAAGGTTATAGAAACGTTAACTCATACTTTTAAAGCTAAATCAGTTATTATAGCAACAGGTGCTCAACCAAGAAAATTGGGTGTAAATGGGGAAAAAGAATTTGTCGGTCGTGGTGTAAGTTATTGTGCTATTTGTGATGGCGCTTTTTATAAAGATAAAGTTGTTGCTGTTGTCGGTGGTGGTAATGCAGCATTAGAAGAAGCAATGTATTTGACTAAGTTTGCTACAAAAGTTTATGTTATTCACAGAAGAAATGAATTTAGAGCTGATAAGATTGTGCAAAATCTTGCATTTAAAAATGAAAAATTAGAATTTGTTTACGACACGGTTGTAAATGAAATTTTAGGTGAAGATACTGTTAAATCAATTAAAATTACTAATGTAAAAACAAATGAAGTTTCAAGCTTAGATGTTGACGGAATTTTCCCATATATTGGATTTTTGCCTAATACAGATTTGATTAACGGTCAAATTGCGCAAGATTCAAATGGTTTTATTATCACAGATGAAACAATGGAAACTTCAATAAAAGGTGTTTTTGCTGCTGGTGATGTTAGAGTTACTCCTTTAAGACAAGTTATTACTGCAACTTCTGATGGAGCTGTTGCTGCTGTTTATGCAGGAAAGTATGTTGAAGCTCTTTCGAATGCTGAAGTTGAGGTTCAAGAACCTGTTGCTAATAATTAATAAATAGTTGACTATTACACTATTACAATGCTAGAGTAAAACTTTTTATGTTGTGCTAAAATTATTTCAGCATTTTCTAACAAACCGATTCTGCGGGAAACCGGATGTTTTTCTAAAATTTAAAGATGTTTGAAAAAGTAATCAAACATCTTTAATATGACAGTATAAGCAAAGTTTAGTATAATCTTATATAATTCCAGTAACTGCGCATAACTTTTTTTAGATAATTTTGCGTTTCCTGATAAGGAACTTGTTCTAAAAAGTCATTATTACATTCATAGTCCAAATAATCTTTCCATTTGTTTACAGCGTTAAAACCTCCGTTATAAGCTAATATAACAAAAAAGTCTTTTCCGTGAAGAATATTTTTTAAATATGAGTAATAAAGATTACCAATTAGCAGATTATCTTTTATTTTATATAAATCAAAATATCCAATACCATTTCTTTCAGCTATATCGTTAGCTGTTTGCGGCATTAGTTGCATTAAGCCTTTTGCGCCAACTGAGCTCGTTGCATTGGTGTTAAAATAACTTTCTTCCCTAACTAGAGAAAGTATTATAACAGGATTATTTTTTCCGGCATATTGCTTTATTTCATTGTAATAATGGATAGGATATACCAATCTCCATCTTAAATCATTTACCGGTGGTTTTTCTTTTAATTCTGCCATTGCATCTCGTGCTAAAACTGCTGATTTTGAATATTCTCCTTTTTGATATTCAAGCCAGCTTTGGATAAATTTATCTTCTTCGCATATATCTTTTAATAAAGAATAATCTTCAAGCATTGCCAATTTGACTATCATATCGTTACTACTATTCATTTTATATGGAAACATAACTTTTTTTTCTGTTATATCAGTTTTTAATATAGGATTTTCTATTCTTTTTGATTCTAAATACGCTTGAAAAGCATAATAATCATCAGGATATTCTTTTAGTAGTTTTTCATAGTAATTTTTTGCAGTGTTATAATATTTTAATTTATCGTGAACTTTTCCAAGCCAAAACATCACTGCAGGTGTGGAATTTGTGTTTGGATATAGTTTAAGATGTTCCTCTCCTAAATTTTTTGCGTAAAGATATTGTTTTTGTTTTATTGCATCATAAAAGACGTTATAAAGAGCATCTGCTGCGAATTGTCCGTTTTGGTAATTGAAGTATATGTTTTTATAACATTCAGCTTGTTTTTGTTGAGGAACATTTTTGCAGTTTAAGTACAAAAGATAATCATAGCCATTAGCTCTTTTGTTAAGATTTAAAAGTGTTTTTATACCCTCTGATTTATTGTTGAGTGTTGAAATGTATAAGTCTATGGCTTTATGGATATCTTTTGATTCTACATTATAAGAATATTCCATCATTCCTCGTTCTGTTAAGGCTCTTAACGTAGAATAATTTTTAAGCTCATAATCATTTTTTACTATATCTGTCCAATATTTTGGTATATTTGTTTTTGCAAAATATTTTGAAGCTGTATTGTAGTCGTATAATGAATAGTAAGCTTTTGCTATTAAGTAGTTATCTTCAGCGGATAATTTGTTGTTTTGTAATTCTTTTATTTTGTTTATACAGCTTTGAGAATATTTCCCTCCAGGGGCAGTATCAATATATTGTCTAAAACGTATTAATGCTTTTTCTTCTGTAAATAGTTTTTGGGTTTGATTTTGCATAGTTTTTGATTTTTTATATTCTATCAAACCTAAGTAATATTCACTTGCTATAGCATATTCGCTATCAGTATATTTGTTTGATACTTCTTTAAATAATTTTTTTGCTTGATTATATTTTTCTATATCATAAGATAGTTTTGCAGCGTTATATTTTGCTTTTGGTGTTAATTGAAAATTAGGATATCTTAAAGTCAGAATATTATAAGTTAAAATTGCTCTTTGAAAGTGTCCTGACTGTTCTAAGGCTCTTGCTTGTCGATACATTGCCGCAGGTTTTAGTGTAGAAAAATGTGAAATTTTAGAAAAAGTTTTATAAGCTTTTGTATAGTTATTTTCTTTATAATATTCTAATCCGGCACTATAAATATTCAATGTTTTTGCCAATGTCATTTTTGAATTAAAAGATGTTACTATCCCTAATACAATAATAGTAAGTATTAATATTGTTATTAAAATTGGTTTTTGGTTTGAATTCATACGTTTTTTCTTACTATCCCTAATATTTATTATTTATTATAATGTTTTTTTTATTTCAATTTTGTATATTATGTTTATGGCTAAAAAATATACTAATTTTGTTTATATGACAAATCCTGTCAAAAAATCTAAATCTAAGATAATTAAGAATTATATTCTTTCATCTGCTGTTAAAATCCTCAAATCTTAATTATAGTTTTTCATTTTCCATTCTTAATGAAGAGTCTTCAATATCTGTTACTTGACATTTTTCAAGATAAACTTTGTTTGATATTGAAACCGGTTTATAAACATTGTATTTTGTTTCCTCGCTTTCATCTATAGTTTCAAGAGATGATAGTCCATGTTTATCTTTTTTTCCAAAGTTATCAGGATTTTTGATTTCCATTTTGTCGTAGTAAAGTTCAGAACCTTTAGCATCCATATCAACAACAAAGCCAATATATGAATTTTGTCTTGCAAAGTCCCATCCAATATTTAATCTTAAATCATCAGGCCCGATACCTATTACAACTTTACTTTCTTGTAACATTCTTTTATCAGGAGAGTCATCAGAAAGGTTTGCAGAACCGTACCAAGAAAGCATAAGCATTTTTGTTAATTTTATTGATTCTCTTAAATATACATTTGATCTACCATATCTGTATGCATCAAAAATAGGTACAGGTGTTTCATCATTATATGCAGATTGATAATATCCTAGCTCTTGCATCCAATACTTACTTTGTGTTCTTATCATTGGGCCAACTCTGCCGATAAATTGTGTATCTCCGGTACCGTAAACAGATGCCGAACCTTGCATATATAAGAAGAAATCTGCAAATAATAATTTTTCAGGATTTTCATAGTGATATATGTTTTGGTACATGTTTAACATATATCTTAAACGGGCTGTTCCAATATTATTACTGTGTATTTTATTATGATTAGCATCATAAATACCTCTGTTCCATCCGTCATATCCTTCTTTTGATCCATCATCCTGTATATAACCGGCACTTAAAATTTGTTCAAAATGTAAGTGTTTTTTATCTCCCATGAAATTTGATATATTATTTCTTTTTTCATATACAAGATCTGCTGCATATTTTGCCCAGCCTTCTCCTAAAAATCCATTTTGAATATATGAATTCATACCATAATTTAAGTATAAATTTTTATCTAATTCTTGACGACCTTTTACTGTAAATATATTTGCAGCTGTTCCATATCCTATTTCTGTCATGTTTGTAGAACTTCTAAATTTACCAATACCACCAATACCGACTTTCCCTTGATAATTGAACATTGGTATTGCTTTAAAAATGGCTCCTTTTGGTAATTCGAAAACTATTCCGGGACCTGCAAAAAATCCTAATTTAGATCTAGATCCTATTTCTGGATAATTACCTTCAAAATAATCTCTTTCTTTATTTTGATAGAAAGTTGTTGATGGTAATCTTAAAATTCTTTTTCCGTTTCTATAAACTTCAACATTTTTTAATGTTATTTTATCTAAATCTTTTTTTGAATTTACGATTATATGGCTTGATTTTATAACAAATTTGCTATTATGAGTCATGTCTTCATAAGTATATCTATCCTCATTTCTGTATTGAATATCAGGATCACCATACATTCCAGAGCGAGTTTTTACTTTGAATGATTTGGCTACAGTTAAGTGTCCGTTTTCTTGTATTGTTGTATCACCATACATTATACCTTTTTCTGCAACTGTTTCTATTTCATAACCTGATGATTTAACATTATCTAAAATGCCGATTTCTTCATTTAAGTCTATCTGCATATAATCACCAGTCATTTCATCGTTATCACCTCTTTTGATAACAACATTATCTATCATTTTTATAAGGTTTTCTTTTTGATTATAAATCATAGTGTTGGCAGTTGCTGTCATTTTTTGTTCAGGAAATATAAGTTTGGCTCCGCCCCTTGCTTGAATTTCTTTTAAATCAGATAAATATTCCATTTCTTTACATTCAAGCAATAACTTTGTTTGTGGTTCTGTAATCGTTTCTTCACTTAAATCTTCTGCAATTGTATTTCCATTTTTCTTATTTTTTCTTTCGGCTAATGATTTTTTTATCTTTAATCTAACAAGCTGTAATGGTTTTATAGAATTTCCATTTGAGTGATACATTGATTTGTCGAATTCTTCTGTTAGTACTATTTGTTTTTGTTGTTCTCGTTTTGCTTGTTCTTGTTCTTCAAGTTTTTCTTCAAGAGTTTTTGTAGGTATAAAAATAGGTTTGCTCAAATCTTCCAAAGAAGGGGCTCCCATAGACTCATTAAGCGTTTTTTCTTGTATAGCAAACACAGTTTGAGAACTTAGTATTATAGTAATCAGTAATATTAGTATTTTTTTCATATCTATCCCTTGATTTTATTTAAATTAAATATAATTTAGCGGATTTTTTGTTTTACCGTTTACACGAACTTCGAAGTGAACGTGAGGTCCTGTTGAATAACCTGTTGTTCCTTCAAGTCCTATAACTTGACCTTTTGTTACATAAGCGCCATTACTTACCTTTATTGTATCCATGTGAGCATATAAAGTTGAAGTTGGTTCTCCATTTATAGTTCCGTGGTCAATAATTACAACTTTACCATATCCGCCATACCAACCTGTAAAGATAACTTTTCCTGAATTTGATGCATGAATTGCACCTCTATATGGACCTCCTATATCGATTCCTGAGTGGAATGTTCTACTGTTGAATATAGGGTGTGTTCTGTAGCCATATGGAGAAGTTATTCTTCCTGATATAGGTTTTATGAAGCCTGATACGACCTTAACGGATTGACTAGAATTAGAGGAACTTTTGCTTATCATTGTTCCTATGCTTTCCGATTGTTTTGCAAGTTCTTTTTCTGCTTTTTCATAAGCAACTCTATCTGTTCTTAATTTGTTAATCATATCTTCGTTCCTTGATATAGAACGTTGAATATATGCTTGTTGTTGATTTATTTGTCTTATAGAACTTGCCAGAATTTTTTTCTTTTCTTCTATATTATATTTTAGATATGCAATTTCTTTGGCTTTTGCTCTTGCCTGAACCATATTTTGATAATCTCTCTTTAAGATTATATTTGAATAATAAATTCTATCTAAAAAATCATTAAAGTTATTAGATTCTAATAGTAAAACAACTACACCCTTTCTTTGTGTTTTAAAAATTTGGCGAATACGATTTTTTAGTTGATAATCCATTGAATTATATTCACTTAAAGCTGTTGATAATTGCCCTTCTAAAGCTGATAATTGATCTTTTGTAGTTGAATATCGTTCTTTTGAGTATTTTAAATCTGCAGTCGTTGTTTCCAACTTCTGCTGGTTTTTGTACAACTTATTTGATTCTACCCTTTCTAAAAATTTTAATCTGTTAATTTGTTTTCTGGCTTCTTCTTTTGTTTTAACTTTTGCATAAGAAACAGATGTAGTTAGCGAAAATACTACTACAAATAGAGTTAGGTATTTAAGTATATTATATAATCTTTTTTTCACGTTTCCCTTATCTGAATACAAGAGGAAGCATTAAAAGTCCAACAGTCCAGCTTATAAAGGTTACAGCTATAATTCCTATAATAAGTTTTTGGTGTCTTCTGAAAAATTCCATTTTATCCCCCTCTTTATTAATATTTTATTGTTAAAAGGTTTATTTTACAATTATTTTATATTTATTTGCAAAAAAAGTTAAAATAGCTTAATATATCTTTATGAAATATCAATTTCTTAACTTTTTTTTAGAGAGAAAAGATTTATTAAAACAAAATTCAGATATGATAGACCCATTTCTGTTAGAAAATAATAAGGAAAACTTAGAGTCCTTTTATGATTTTTATGGAAGTGATACTCCTATATTGTTTGTTAACGGTTTTATGGGAACAGGTAAAAAGCAGATTGTAAACTATTCTTTGAATTTTTTGTCAAAAGAATCTCTTGTATTGTGGTATAACTGCTTTGAAACAACTATTTTAGATGATATTTTACTTGTGTTTTTTAATGAATTTAGAAAGCTGCAAACTCAAGGTATTCTTGCACCACTAAAAACAAAAACTGAAAATTTTACGGCGAAGATAAATGCTTATTTTACTTCTATTGAAAAACCAATTATTATTATTTTGAATTCTTTTGATTCAATTCAAAAAGAAAATGTTGCGGAAATTGTTGATTTTATTAATCACGTTATAGGTTTTGAAAAAATAAAAGTTATTGTTGTTTCACGAACCTTGGATAGAAAAATATTTACTGATGATTCTAAATATGAAAGGATTACTCTTTCTGCTTTAGAAAAGAACTTGTTTGAAAAGTTTTTAAAACAAAGAAAGATTTCTTTATCATCATCTTTGCTCGAAGATTTATATAAACATACAAGAGGGTATTATTTTTATACATCCATAACTGCAAGTATTTTAAAGTATAAAAATCTTGATGTAAAAGATTTTATGGAAAGTTTTAAATTAAGTTTTCTTAGTTATAATAAATACTTAGAAAAAGAAATTATAGATATAATTCCTGCAATATCTGTTCAATTCTTTTGGTTATTGTGTTTATTGAGACATGGTGTTACAACTCAAATTTTAAAACAATTACACTATTATAATGAAGAGAATATTGAATTTTTAACCGGTAATCAGTTATTGATTCAAAATAACGGATTGATTTTTGTTCATGATTATTTTAGAGAACAAATGGATATATCTATTCCGGATAATGTTGCTCAAAAGCTTCATAAATTTATTATTGATTTTTATGAAAGTCAACTGCCGTTAAAGCCTTTGGAAAGAGGGGTTTTACTTTCTCGTCAAACAATAAGAAATGAAATTGAATATCATACTTTGTTTTTGCCGAGAAAAACTGAAGTAAATCCAAATGCATACAAAGCTATGGCAAGAGGACTAGATTATGATTTGTCGAGATTGAAACAGAATAAAGACAGTCAAAGAAATGAAAACGATGAACAGCACAATACTACTCCTCAAGTAGATAATAAACAAAATAATCCTGATTATATATCAACTGTTACGCCTAACGTATCAAATATTGACATTAATTTGAGTAATTTGCCGTTTAAACTGACAGAAGATGAATTAAAATTATTGAATGTTTCAACACCTAGTAAAAATTTGTCTGAAAGAATGCAGTCTTCTATAAATATTGATGTACGAAGAGATGATAATGAAGGTGTTGTAGAAATTAAACAAGAAGAAACTACGGATTCTTTAGCTTATTATTTAAAATTGGCAAAATCTGAGGAATCAAAATATAATTATAAACTGGCATGTGAATTGTATAAAAAAGCTTTAACGTTTACTGAAGATGAACAATATAAAAATCTTCTTCCTAAGATTTATACAAAATTGGCATTTGGATGCCATAAATTATCAGAAATAGATAATGCTTTAAAATATTATAATCTTGCTAAAGATTGTTATGCACAAAGAGATGAAAAGATAAAGGAAAATTATATCAAACTAAGTATTGCAAATGTTTATTATGAAACATATAAACTTGATTTGGCGAAGAGTACTTTGTTAGAGATAATTAATACACAAGGAAATCCTCATATCTTAACAACAAAGACATATATTGCCCTTGCTAATATTGAAGATAGCTTGTCTAATACGAATGCTGCATATGATTATTATAAAAATGCTTTGGAATTATCTAATACAACTATGGATACAGAAACATTATCAGAACTATATTTTAAATATGCACTAATATCTGATGACAAGAATGATATTACGACTGCGATTGAATATTATGAAAAATGTATAAATATAAATAAAGATCCAAAAGTAAATAAGTTTTTATCGTCAGCATATTCTAATATTGCAACTTTGTATTTAGAAAAAAATGATAATGCGATTGCAGTTAAAAACTTCTTACAGGCTTATCAAATTGATGAAAGTAATCAGAATTATGACGGAATGTATTTTTCTGCTACAAAATTAGCTCAAGTAATGCAACGGAAATTACCGGATAAAGCTGTTTATTACTTTAAAAAAGCAAAAGAATGCGCAAAAAAATTAAATGATATTTTCTATCAAGCTTCATCTTTATTAGCTTTTGGCGATTTCTACTATGCTCAAAAACAAGATGCATTAGCTTTAAATGAATATTTTGAGGCTTTGGATTTGGTTAAAAATGATTTTTCAAAGGATAATATAAACAAAATTGAAATGCGCATAAACGATATAAAATTCCGTCTTGGCCATGATAAATTTACGGTAATAGAAAATGAGTATAAATTTAGAAAAGCAGAAGCTCAAAAAGAACAACAAAATAACGAAATTCAGTGAGATATTTTTAGAAAAAAATAAAGTTATAAATCTTATCAGTAAAAATGATGAAAAAGTTTTATTTGAAAAGCATATTTTTGACAGTCTTGCAATATCGTATTTCTTTGAAAAATATAATATAACTCCAAATGGTTTAACGCTGCTTGACATTGGTACCGGTGGAGGTTTTCCTGCTGTGCCTATTGCAATTAATTATAAAGATTTAAATGTTGTCGGTCTTGATAGTATAGCAAAAAAAATCAGAGCAATAGAGGAATTTAAACAGGAATTACAACTGGATAATCTTACGCTAATTAATGATAGAGCCGAAAATATACAAACAGAATATGATATAGTTGTAAGTCGTGCAGTTTCTAAATTAAGTAAAGTTGTACAGTATGCAATGCCTTTGTTAAAAAGTGGCGGTTATTTTGTTTGTTATAAATCTAAATCAGCATTTGATGAAATACGAGAAGCAAAAGATATTATTTTAAAAAATAAGGCGGAATTTTTAGAGGTTATAGAGTATAAATTACCATTGGAAGAAAATTTTGATAGATTTTTAGTTGTTGTTAAGAAAAAGTTTTAGTATTGGTACTTTTTTATATCGACAATAGCCGTAGTGCAATTGATGGAGTTTGGTTGGCTTGGGCAAGCAAGCTTGCTGTGGTTTGCTGCAATATCTGTGATTTGATAAAATTACTGCTTTCTTTGGCCATATCAGCATCTTTCACAACAGATAGCATAGCTATCTTAAAATCCTTGAATGTTAGTAGTGAATGGTGAATTGCGAGTAGTGTTTTCTATTCACTATTCTTACATTTGTACGTTGTAAATATTATAAAAATAAGGACTTTATCTTGTGATAAAGCCCTTTGTGTAGAAAGATTAGTGGGTATAGGGATTAGGTATGGGGTAATTTGTGATAGTTAGATTTTACTATTTGCCAATTTCAGCCGCTTTAAGAGCCATTGCTTTAGAAATGTTTAAAACGGCTAAGTTGGCTTCATATGCTCTTTGAGCAAGCATTGCATCTGCAATATCAACCATAGCATTTACGTTAGAATTTCTTATATATCCGTTTTCATCTGCATCCGGATGACCAGGTTTGTAAATTTTTTCACCTAAAGTAGGATCTTCCACAATTCCATTAAAACTAACTCCGCCTTCAAGGGTTCCGCTGCCTGACATAAATCCGCTTTGCATTGAACCCATTATTCCTGCGAAAGAAACACCGCCGTTTTCGGCATTTAACATAGGGATTTTTCTTACGTAATTTGGTGTATCAACGTTTGCTACGTTCTTTGCGTGAACATCTAATCTGTGACCATGTACTTTTAGGGCATTTGCGCCGATATACATTGAATCCATTATACCCATAATTTCTTTCCTCTCTTTTCTCTTTAACTAATCTTATTTTCCTACGTTTATTACTGTTTTCATTTGAGTGATTATGTTTGACATTCTTCTTGTTGCTACTGTATATAGTAAAGAATTGTTTTGCATTTTTACTAATTCTTCGGCGGCATTGATTGGTTCGTCTGATGTTTCTGATGCTACCATGCCTCCGTCAAATTTTCTTGCAAGTTTTGTTTCAAGGTTATTTGATGAGCCGCTTAATACTTGTGAAAAATTAATATCTTGTTTCTGATAGCCTGGTGTGTCCATGTTTGCTACGTTTGCACCAAGAAGTTTTTGTCTTTCTGATATTAAATTTAAAATATTTGATGTTTTATTTAAACTATTTGATACGCTAAAATTCATTTTGTTATTCCTTTATAATTAAGATTCTCTAATGTTTATACCTTTGTTGTACATATCATATGCAACTTTTAATAATTGCATGTGAGCAAGCATTGATGCGTTTAATCTCAACATATTGTTAACTTCACCGTATATATCAACATTCGCTGTTTCTAAGTTGTTTTGATATATGTAATCATGATTTTTAATTAATTTAGGTTCTCCTGATTCTGCTGTTTGTACTAATTTGTTGTGTCCTGTTTCTTTTAGGCTTTCTGGTGATTGGAATTGAACTAAAGGAATAGAACCGATTTTTCTTGGTTTTGACATTGCTGTGTCCATAACCATAACATCACCATTTCTTTTTATTTGGAAATTGTGTATGTTTGAAGGAATTTGAATGCCGCTTCCTACCATCCAGTCATCGCTTGTTACAAGATAACCTTCTTTACCAATCTTGAATGAACCATCTCTTGTATAAGCCACTTTACCGTCTTCTGATACAACTGGAATATATCCTGTTCCTTTGATTGCTACATCATAAGGATTGTTTGTGATTCTTAGTGAACCTTGTGAACAATTTGTTCTTGTTGTACCTGATACGTAACCTTCTTCTGTAAGAAATTGTTCGAAAGTTACATTTTTATAACCTGTTGTTCCAAAGTTTGCAAAGTTAGTACCTACATAACCTAGTCTTTCAAATTGTATATTTGAGTTGTTTATACCTTTTCTGATAATTCCTTGTAAATTGTACATAATTCTTTCTTTCTCTTTACCCTATAATTTATCTACTGAGCACTGCTTAATTGGCTTATTGTTTTTTGAAGAACTGAGTTTTCTATCATAAATATTTGTCTGTTAGCATCATAAGCTTTTAGTGTTGGCATTAAATTCATAAATTCGTTTTGAATGGCTACATTTGAATATTCCAAAAATCCTTGTGCAACTTCAGGATTTGTTATTCCTACACCGTTTGAATCTACGATACCGATTGTTGCTACATTATCTAATTTTTTAGTGTGTTTATTGAAAACTTTTACTTGTCCTTTTGTGTTAACAACAACATCAGAAATTTTGTCAGGTACAAAAGGAAGTTTTATTGGAACACCTGCATTTGATAGTAATGGTTGATCTTCAAGATTAAGAAGATTACCTTGTTTGTCCAGTTTAAAACGACCATCTCTTGTTAATCTAATACCATCTCTGCCTTGGATTTGGAAATAACCTTTTGTATTAAGAGCTAAATCTAAAGGGTTTGCAGAAGTTGAAATTCTGCCTATTGTTGTATCAGTTGCTTGTGATAATCCGTTAACACCAAGATATTCCGTGAAAGAAGATACAACAGCTTCTTTTCTTTGATAACCGATTTTATCAAATCCTAAAACATTTTCGTTAGCGACACCAACAATAGCTTGTTGTAATTGCATAGCTTTTATAGCTGTTCTGATACCATTGTCTGTAAAGCGAATACCACTTTTGATTAACATTTTTCTAATTACCTCATAATTTATTTATATTGTTAATATCGGCATTGTGAAAGAAAACTTAGACTATTTAATAAAAAATCCTCTATTTGTACTACCTCTATAAATGTATATAAGAATATTTTTTAATAAGTCAAAATTTTGCTTGACATAAAATAATTTTATAAATACAATAGAAATATGCTACTGCATGAATTACTAACAAAAAACGTGCAAATGGCTGAAAGAGTAACAGATTGCCGGCATAGCTCAACGGTAGAGCAACGGTTTTGTAAACCGTAGGTTGTAGGTTCGATTCCTATTGCCGGCTATTACCTTATCAAGA
>CACZSH010000048.1 GCA_902783785.1 uncultured bacterium
AACAAAAGCAAAGAAAAGAATATTATTGTCAAAGTTAATCCTGATCTTACCTATGAAGTTTTACACAATATTGAAAATTATGAAAGAGGTATTGAAGATGGTGCTTTTGCAATCAAAAAGAATGGTCTTTGGGGTTTTATGGATGCATATGGAAATGAATTTATCAAAACACAATATGAAGATTATATTTCATTCTCTCACGGATATGCAGGAATTTATAAGAACGGCAAATGGGGATTTATCAATAAACAAAACGAACTTGTTATACCTTGTGAATATGATTTTCCAGATGACAGAAAATGTTTATTTACAGAATATGAAAATCAACTATATGTTTCCATTATGAAAAATGGTAAATGGGGTATAATAGACAGTGATAACAATGTAATTATTCCTTTCAAATATGATGATATTTGCTCAGTAAATAAAATTATTTGGGCAAAGCTTGGAGAAAAATGTGGATTTATTGATATAAATGACAATATAGTTATTCCTTTTGAATATGATGATTATAAAGAAGATTTTCATAATTTTTGTGATTTGTCTGAATATCACATAATAAGTAAAAATGGTTTAGTTGGGTTGATAAATAACAATGCAAATATTGTGATACCAATAGAATACAAGAGTTTGGCAGCAAGTAATGATAACACCATTGTTGCGAAAAAACAAAATGATAAATACATCCTGATAGATTTTAATAATAAACAATTTTCTGATGAATTTGATTATATAAATGAATTTTTTAACGAGGGATTTTATGAAGCTTTGAACTTTATTGATAATCGAAGAATGAAAGGTTATATAAATGAAACAGGCGAACTTGTAATACCTTTGAAATATTGGATTACACGTAATTTTAAAGGTGGCATAGCAGTTGTAGAAACTCATGATTTTAATGCAGAAGTTATAAACAAAAAAGGTGAAGTTTTATATAGTGGAAAGCAATGGGATATATTTAATCTCGGTGATGGCTGTATCTTAGCTGAAAATAGCAATGGTGAATTTGAAATTATAAAGTTATTAGAAGACTAAATTTTATTTTATACAGATTTTCAAGTATCACATATAAAACTGCAAAACAGACAACAAAATATTTTGAAAAAATTTTTAATAAAATTTAAAAAATTTTTCCTATGCAAAGTTTTTTTATTAAAATAAGTTTTATCAGAAGTTGTGATTTCTTAAAAATTTAATAAAAAAGCTTATTCACCTTCCTCTCCTGCTCTTAAAATTTCTCTCATATCTTCACTGTCATGGTAATGTTGTTTTATTTTTCTTAGTAATCTATGCAATTGAACTTCATGTATATCCTCTATAATATCTGGATTGTTTTTTAAATAAGCTCCTACATCTTGTCCTTTTTCTATTGGAAATCTGATACATTTCTTGTACAAACGTGTATCAGTATCTGCATCAAAATATTTGTAAAGACTTTCTAAAAATTTCCATCCAAAGCCAAGATCGAAAATCTTATTCAATACTTCGACAAATTTTTCTCTATCATTTCTATCATAAAAACTTTTAATAATTTTATCTGATAAACCTAAAGCTTTTCCTGCTTCAAAATAATTAAAATTTTTAACATTACTTTCCCCGCGAAGATACTCTTTTGAAACTTTAAAATATTGATGATAGGACTCAATTATTTTTTTTGTTGGAGGTCTTTTTCCTGTTTCGATTGTGGATATTGTTTTTTTATTTATTTTTAATATATTTGCTAATTTACCTTGAGTCATAATTTCGTCTATACGTGATTTATCTTCTCTTAATTTTCTATATCTTTTTCCAAGTTTTATTAAATCTATTTCATTTTTGTCCATATTTTTAATCACAATTATCCCCTTTTTGTAGACACTTTTTTGAAAATTAAAGTTATGTCTACATTTATATCTCAAACTCATGCGATATACAACTTTTTATGTTTTTATCAAAAAGTTAATAGAAATAAGGAGGCGATATGTTAAATGAATTTAATTTACCACAGATGTTGACAATTAATGATACGGCAAAGCAAACAAAATTAAGCTCTTATTTTATAAGACAACTCGTCTTACAGAAAAAAATAAAGTTTGTAAAATCAGGTAAAAAATTTTTTGTCAATTTAAATTCTCTTCGTGAATTGTTGAATAATGGCGAAAAAGAAATTTAAAGTAAAACAGAAAAATGGTATCAGAAAAAAAAAGGAGAAACTAATGCAGGATTTAAAATTTTTAGTACAAATAGATAGTGTGGCCTATAAAGAAAAACCACAAGGAAATGAAATTGCAAAAATTAAAGCAAGAACTCAAGGTAGCGTTCCACGAGAATTTACAATAAAAGATTTTTCAGAAATGGTTCAAAAAGGGTTTTCTTTTAGTCCTGGAATTTTAGAAAATGGATTAAAAGCTGAAAATTGGACTGAACAACAAATCTTTTGTATTGATATTGATAACGAAAATAAAAATGAACCGATTATGGAAGTAAAACAAGCTATTGAAATATGTAAAGATAAAGGTTTACCTATTACTATGTTGTATTATAGCTATTCATTTACTAAAGAAAAACCTAAGTTTAGATTGGTTTTTGTGCTTTGTAAACCAATAAAAAATAAATACCACAGAAAAATATTTATTAATAATTTAATATCATTGTTTCCACAAGCTGATAAATCTTGTGTTAATCCTGATCGAATATTTTTTGGAACTAATAATCTATGTAAAGTTAGTTCAAATTATATAAATCTTGAAAAGATTATCGAATTTTGTCAACCTACAGTAGAAAATTTATCAGCAGAATTAGAACAACTAAAAGATAATTTTGATTTTCAAACATATCTTGAAGAAGATTATCATTGTGAAAAATTAAGAGAAAATGATGAAACAATTATGTACAAACAATGTCCTATATGTGGACATAATAATTGTTTTGTATATTATAAAAAAACTAAGACCTTTTACTGTTTTGGACAACATGGAAATATTGGCGGTACTATAATCGACTTTTTAATAAATACAAAGAATTTATCAAAAAATCAAGCTATAGAATATTTTAAGTATGAAATCTGTAAACTTCCAAAATTTCAAAATAGTAGTAATGAATTCACTCAAAAATTAAATACTATTTCTGCACAAGAATTAATAGACAAAAGTATTCCAGAGCCATATTTTTGTGTTAAAAATTTAATTTCACAGGGAATCGTAATATTGGCAGCCCCTCCAAAATATAGAAAAAGTTGGTTTGTTCTACTTTTATGTATAAAAGTTGCTATGGGAGAAGAATTTCTTGGTTTTGAAACAAATAAATCGGATACTTTATATCTTGCTCTTGAAGATAGTAACAATAGGGTAAAAAAACGTATAAAAAAAATTTTAGACGATAAAAGTGCTCCAGAAAATTTTTATATAGCAGTAACATCAGATACCCTTGGTAATGGGTTAATTCAATCTTTAGAAGATTATTTAGCTAAAAACAAAAACATTAAACTTATTGTTATTGATACTTTACAAAAAGTAAGAGGTGTAAAAAACAACCCAAACGCATATGCTAATGATTATTATGATTTAGGATTATTAAAGAAATTTGCAGATAAACATTCTATGTGCATATTAGTAACACATCATTTAAAGAAAGACTCAAAACATAATGAATTCGTATTTGACAAGATTTCAGGAACAAATGGTCTTTTTGGATCTGCAGACACAGCTTTAGTTATAGATAAATATGATAAGGATACAAATCAATCAACTTTACACATTACAGGTAGAGATATTGAAAGTGACGAACTATTAATTCAATTTAATAAAGATAATTGTCAATGGTTATGTCTTGGTAATGCTGAAATACAAGCTGAAAAGCGACGCCAAAAAGAATATGAAGAAAAACCACTTGTTATTGCTATAACTAAGTTTTTAAAAGAACAGAATGAATGGTCTGGAAGTGCTACTGAACTAAAACAAATACTTACAAAGTATAATTTCTATGACTTTGATGCTTCAAATTTAGCAAAAAATTTAAAATCACTTACAAAAGATTTTTTTACGTATAGTAATATTAAATATGTTGCTCCAAATAAAAATGGTAGTAATGGACATAGGACACATAAGTTAAAATTATGTAAAACTTTTGGTGATATTTATGATGTAGATAGTATATTTACCGATCTTCCCGATCTTCCTGATACTCTATTTCTTCCTGATGAATCCACTACCGATACTATATAGTATAGGTTAGTAACACCTATATACTGATATCTCAATATATAGGTAGTAATACACATAACATATACTGATATATGATAGTATCGGGAAGCACGGTAATATCGGTAATAAGTAAGCTAAGAAAATAAGAGCATTTTTGTAAAAATATAGTGATAATTATAATAAAAGGTAAAAATAATGGCATATGCTGAAAAAATATCGGATACAACCTACAGGTTAATAGTTTGCAACGGATATGACTGTAGAGGTAAAAAATTACGCAAAAAGAAAACAGTCAAATTCAGTGATAGGCTAACTCAAAAGCAGTTACAAAAAGAACTTAACACTCAATTAGTATTATTCGAACAAGAAGTAAAAAAAGGTATATACTTAGATGGTGAAACTATTACATTTGCAGAGTTTACGCAAAAATGGTTTAAAGATTACGCTGAAATAAATCTAACACCTACAACTCTTGTTGCATATAGACAAAAATTGAATGATAGAATACTCCCTGCCTTAGGTCATATTAAACTTGGAAAATTACAACCTACACATCTTTTACAGTTTTATCAAAATCTGCACGAAGCTGACTTAAGATTAGATAGTAAGTATATACCAACTGATAATCTTCTTAAAAAGTTGTATAATTTTACCCCTTTACAATTATCTGATAAATCAGGTGTATCTATTAAATCTTGCCGAAGAATAAAAAGAGGATTAGCCACTGATTACAAGATTGCTCAACAAATTTGTAATGCGTATAACCTAACTTTAAAAAATATGTTTAAATGTTCAAAAAATAAAACATTATCCGAAAGAACCATACGTAATCATATGGGTGTAATATGTTCAATACTATCTACTGCAGTAAAATGGAATGTTATAAAAGATAATCCTATGCAAAGAATTGATATGAAAAAAGCATATAGACCAAAAGCAAAATACTACGATGAGGAACAAATTGAAATAATGTTGAATGCTTTAAACAATGAACCTTTGACTTTAATAGTTATGGTGTATCTTGCAATTGATATAGGATTAAGACGAAGTGAACTAACAGGTTTAACGTGGAATGATGTAAACTTTGAAAATTCACAAATAAGTATAAATAAGCAGAGACACTACGTTGTAGGCTATGGCATAATAAAAGATAAAACAAAAACCGAAGCTGGAATGAGAGTTGTAACAGTTTCTAAAACTGTTATGAATTTACTTAAATTATATAAAAATTACCAAATACAGCAAAAATTAAAACTTGGTACAGCTTGGCATAATGAACCTTACGTATTTGTGCTTGATGACGGCAAAGCAATAAGTCCTAATTTACCATATAAGTGGTTTATAAAATTTTTAAAAAAGCACAATTTACCTAAAATCACTTTTCACCAATTAAGACATACAAATGCAAGTTTATTAATTTCTTCAGGCGAAGATATTGTAACGGTAAGTTGCAGACTAGGACATGCAGATAAAAATATAACTCTTAATACGTATTCACACTTAATTAAAAGTAAAGAAATTCAAGTAGCAAATAAAATGGATGAATTTTATGCTAAATTGAATGTTAGTTAATTATATATTATTTATATAAAATACTGATATTACTGAATTTTGGTTATACTGAACTTGACAAATTCTATTAAATCATTTATACTATAAGTATCCGCTTGGTAATGGCTACGGAAGGTTCTTTTGGAAACCGTAGAGGGACTATCAAGTGGATTTTTATTTTGTTCTAATTCTGAATATAAATCATATACTGTAAATTCATCAATAGACATTTCTTCATAGTCTAATCTTTCTTTTACAGTTATCATAACAAGAAAAATAAATCCACCTATTTTTAACGGCAAAGCATATCTACAAATTATTTGATTATTATAAAGAGCCTGTTTCTTCAATTCAGAATGTTTTAATATTGGTATTGCTAAAAAGAAGATTGTATCAACGTTTGAAATAATTTCTTTTTTCAAATAACCATATTTACCCTCTTTATCTTTAGTGAATACAGTTGAAATAATTTTAGCCAAATGCTTTTTAGATAAACCTGCAACTATTCTGGATTTATTATTTTGCAAGTACAGTTTATCTTTACCTTTAAATACCGCATTTCTAATGTCTAACTTTGTTATATCTTTAGTCTTTTTACCCTCAAATTTCAAAGTTTTTATATCTAAAATTTTAACTGTATTTATATCAGAATTATCATAAAATACAGCATCAACTATTTTACCATCTGCTCTTTTTAATTTTAATGGTTGGTTTGTAATGTTTGACATGCCTGTATTATAGCACAAATTGGTGTTTAATAAAATTTTATATTTACTACACGAATATAAATGAGCCTTTATTCATAAAAATAATTAATGTAGCTACTCATTTATGTCGCAGTGCGTTTTAAAATAATCCTCTGCTGTGCAATATATACCCACTACAACATTAGTAAATGCTTGATTATTTATTTTACTATGATATGTAATAATTTCTTCAAGTTTATATTTTAATTCATTAAATTTGGCAGAAGCATCATCTAAATATTTTTTAAATCTTAATTCAAATTTTTGTTTTTTCGATAAATTTTTCAAATATTTTTCAATATCTTTACCTACTGGACAATACGCAAAATCCATATATTGAGTAAATCTTTTAACAAAATTAATTCTTTCTTTACAATCATATACAAGTGCATTTTTAAAACGACCTTTGAATACAAGTTTCAAATCTTTTCCATTTAAAACATTTATTGAACTTAGTATAGATGTTATGTAATTCATTATATTGTCAATTTTGTATTTTTGATATATTAAAGGATTTTCCATATATAAATCATATAATTCTTTTAAATTATTATAGTGATAGTTAAATGTTTCTATTTTTATTGTAAGTTGATCCTCATTTGGTACAAAATTTCCAAATCTATGTTCTCGCATAAATATGTTTAAAAACCAAAATATTGAATTATATGATACAAGGAATTTTTCTCTAAAGTTTAATAATAAATGAGATTCCCTCTTAATAAATTCATTTTTTAACCATTGTTCTTCTTGGAATTTAATTGATAACCTTGTATAAAAAATTGAATAAAAAGCTATAATAATTGATATAATACTTACTATAGTAGGTGCAATAGCAGAAAAAAAGTCTATCCAATCCTTATTTTCTGGAATATTTTTATAACCAAAATAACTTGCAAATATTACAAAACTAACTACAAAAATGCAAATTACAAATGCAAAAAAGTGATTTTTTAAAAAATTTATTATACTTATAAAAAATTCAGTTATTGATTTAAATGTACTATAAACTTTTGACTTAAAAAAATTTACATAAAAAATAAAAGGTAAAGAAAATTTATCGTAATAATCTCCATCATATAATATTTGTTCTGGAACTTCTTCGTAACTCTCAATTTCACCATTTTTTAATAAGTTTTCAGCTTGCTCTTTAGAGTTTAATAAAGAAATTACTAAACCATATTTATAACATTTGTATTGACGTTTTGTAAATTTATTAAAAAACATAATATACCTTATAATTCATTAAATTTAATATACCAAATTAATAACTTTATAAGTTTATTATATTTAAAACAAATGAAAAAAGTAGAAAGAAAGGTATAAAATGAAGATTGATTTAATAAAAATAATTATTTTATACAGTATTATAGGCCTGAATTACAATTATATAAAAAGTAAAAATTAACTTTTAGGGGACTTTTAGGGGACTAAAATTACAAAAAATTACTAAAAATTATTAACAGTTACTGAAAATAAATTTTTAATCTATTGCACAATATTTATTGTTATGATAGACTACTAAACGAAGGCGGAAGAAAGGTTCTTTGTTCGAGCCTCGTCTCCCGCTCCATTTAAATCAAGAGGGCGTTTAACCCTCTTTTTTTATAATAAGGGTCGGATTTAATGAATAAGATTTTATACTTAATATTTACTATTTTTGCTTTATCTTTCAATAAAGCTTATGCAATTAATGTTGATAAATTTATGGATGAAAATATTGCTCCAATTTCTGATAAAATCGCAAGTTGGGTATTTTATCCTATTAATATTGGCGGTTCTGAAATTCCAGTAGTTGTTTTATGGGTTCTTGTTGCAGGTATATTTTTTACATTTTATCTTCGAGGAATTGCCGTTTGGGGTTTTGGGCATGCTTTAAAAGTTCTAACTAAACCTCAAAAGTCTAAAGACGGATTTGGAGAAGTTTCTTCTTTTCAAGCTCTTATGACTGCTTTATCCGGTACTATTGGTATGGGTAGTATTGCAGGTGTTGCAATTGCTATTTCTATGGGTGGACCTGGAGCTGCTTTTTGGGTTATTGTGGGCTCAATCTTTGGTATGTCTTTAAAATTTGTTGAGGCCGGTCTTGCTGTTAAATACAGAAGATTTAATCCGGATGATACTGTTTCTGGTGGTCCTATGCACTATATTGCTCATGGTCTTACTCGTAAAGGTTTACGTTGGTTAGGTCAACCTTTAGCTGTTTTATTCTCTGTACTTTGTATTGGTGGCGCTATTACCGGCGGTAATATGATTCAAATTAATCAGGCTGCCAATCAGTTTATTAATGTTACCGGCGATAAGTTTGCATTCATGCAAAATATGCACTGGGTTATCGGTACTCTAATGGCTATATTGGTTGGATTGATTACTATTGGTGGAATTAAGAGTATAGTTAAAGTTACAGAAAAAATTGTTCCTTTAAAAATATTTATTTATTTATTTTCTGCTTTGGCTGTTATTTTGTTTAATATCCAATTATTACCACATGCTTGTGCTGTTATTGTTAGAGAAGCTTTTCAACCTCAAGCAGTTTATGGTGGTGCTTTTATTGCTATGATTATGGGTTTAAGAAGATCTGTTCAATGTAATGAAGCAGGTACCGGTTCAGCTCCTATCGCTTATGCTACTGTTAAAACAGATGAACCTCTTTCTCAAGGTTTTGTTTCTTTATTAGAACCTTTTTTAACCGGATTTATGTGTACTTTGACTGCATTGGCCATTATTATTACAAGTACTTATCAAGATTTTGTAGGTAAAACTCAAGGTATTGAGATGACTTCTCAAGCTTTATCTTCTGTAATGCCGTTTTTCCCTAAAGTTTTAGCTTGTATTGTTCTATTATATGCTCTTTCTACTCTTATTTCTTGGGCATATTATGGTCAAAAATCTTGGAACTATTTATTTGGTGAAGGTAAGAAAAGAAGCTTAACTTTCCAATTAATTTATTGCGGATTTATTATTATTGGTTCAGTTCTTAATGTTACTTCTGTTATAAATATTACTGATGCAATGATGCTTTCTATGGCTATTCCGAATATTATTGCTATGTATATTTTGGCACCGGAAGTTAAAAAAGACTTAATTAAATATTGTATTAAACATAATATAGCACTTAAATTCAATAAATGTTGGGTTGATAAATACAATAAAGAAGTTTAGTTATAAAAATATTAATCAAAAATTTTTCTATAAAAAGTGTTTATAAATTAAAAATGCTTTTATGTTGGTAGCTTTAAACTTTTTTATTTTACGGTTTAATCAAAATATATTTTTTGCCGTCAAAGATTGTAGTATATTTTGGAATATTTTCGTAATATTTTAATTCTTTCTTTCTGATTATAAATACAGTATTGTTATCTCCATCATTGAATGCTTCTTGAATTGAATTATATTCGCCGAATTTAATATCTTTTGGTCCGTAATAATTTAGTGAATATCTGTTTGGATTATTTATTGTAATTATTTTTAAGTTATTATCAATTGCATATTTTCCGTATTTCATCAAATCATTTTGACCAAATGTATAATCAAGCTCAAAATATTTACCCATACCAAAAGCCGATAAAACTGTAACGAAAACGGTTAAAGTACAAAATACAAGGTATTTTTTGTTTAATTTAGTAACAATAATACCTGTTAATCCGATTGTAAATAATAATATTATTGTGAACCATTTTACGGAAACTATATCTGTATACAATTCTTTTGGCAAAAAGTATGGCGTAAATATTGCTACAATAGATGCAATACATAATGTTCCGAACCAAATATAAGAAGAAATGTTGATTGGTTTTTGATAGTTTTTATTATCAAGATATTTAACCCATACAAAAGCCATAATATTTGCTAATGTAAAATATATGGGAACAATATATGTTACGAGTTTTGTACTTGATGAAGAGAAGAATAAAAATATTAAACCAAATGCTACAAAATTTAAAAATAAATATTTTTGAGGATTTGAAAGTTCTTCAAACTTAATTTTTAATTGTATATTTTTCAGTGATTTTATTTTAGAAATAAGAACACTTATTGCCGATAAAATCCAAGGACAAAATCCCCAAAGTATAGTTAGAGCAAAGAAATAGAATGGTTGTTTTCTGTTTACTCCGTCAGAATTAAAAAATCTGTGAACATGATGTTTCATTATGTATTCATTAAAAAATATCGGGTCATATTTATTCAACATTAAGATATGCCAAGGCAAAACTACGATAAAAAACAATAAAAATCCGACTAATAAATATTGAGGTCTAAAAAGTTCTTTAAATCTTTTTGTAAATATAGCGACAAAAAACATAGTTCCAAAAGGTAGTGCAAAACCTGGAATACCTTTTGCAAGGACAGCTAAAGCTGAAAATATGTAGAATGCCCACCAACAATATTTTTTATTCTCTTCTTTTACAAAATATGTCATAAATCCTGCAATTATTGAAAATTCAACACATGTTGCAAGAAGAATATCAAGGATTGCATATTTCGCAAGTATTAAAAATTCAACACTCGTCGCCAATATTATTGCTGAAATAATACCGTATTTTCTTGAAACAATTTTTTTACCTGCAAAATAAAGCAATAATGTCGATAATGTCCCGTATAAAGCAACAGGAACTCTTGCCGTAAATTCATTTACAGCTCCAAAAGTTAGAAATGAAAGAACTTCGCCCCAAAAATATAAAGGAGGTTTTTCAAAAAAATACTCCCCGTTCAAGTATAATGTCATAAAATCTTTTGTATTAAACATATCTCTTGCCATAGTTACGTATCTTGTTTCATCTACGTCCATAAGAGCATAATTTCCAATGCCAAAGAAAAATATTACATAGCAAAAGCATAGTAAACCTGCTATTGTGAATATTTCGGGGTGTTTTTTTATAAATTTAATCATTTTTATATCCTAATTTTATAGTATTTCTTCTTCAATTAAATATCTTGGTCTGTGTTTTACTTCTCTAAATATTTGTCCTAAATATTCTCCTACAATACCTAAACAGAATAATTGCATACCTCCGAAGAAGGAAGTTAGTATTATAGCTGTTGCCCAACCATTTGGTGAATCATTATATACGAGTTTTGCATATAACACAATTAAACCTGTTATAAAAGCAAATAACATACATATAAAACCAACTACACAAATCATTTTTAAAGGGACTATACTGTATGATGTTATACCGTTAATTGCAAGTGCTGTTAATGATAGCAAATTAAATTTAGATTTCCCTACCATTCTAGGTTTTACATCAAAATTTACAATACCTGTTTTAAATCCGATTTCATGGAAAAATCCTCTCAAAAATAAATCTGTTTCATTAAATTTTTCTAATACATCAAGAGCTTCTTTTGAAACTAATCTATAATCAGAGTGATTTTTAATTATGTTAACGCCCAATATATTCATAAATTTGTAAAAAGCCAATGCGGTACTTTTCTTTATAAAATCATCTGTTTTTCTGTCATTGCGAACGCCAAATACAACTTTGCAACCTTCATCATATTTGGCTACAAATTCTTCAATTTTTGTTTCATCTTGTTGTAAATCAGCATCTATTGTAACAAGTGCATCACATCCGATATTATGAGCGCCTGTCATTCCTGCAAGAAGTGCTTTTTGGTTTCCGAAATTACGGGAAAATTTAGTAGCTTTAATTCTTCCTTGATGTTTTTCACAAGCTTCTTTTATTTCTTCCCATGTATTGTCTTTAGAACCATCATTTATTAAATAAATATAGCTTTCTGATGATATTTTTTCTCTTTGAATTAAATCATTCATCAATTCTATTAATCTGTCTGTTGTTGAAGGAATAAGTCCTTCTTCATTATAACAAGGTATTACAATTGCTAATCTGGTATCTTTTCCCATAAAATTTCTCCCTATTTATAGGATAATACAAAATAGTTTTAGATGTTGAAATTTAAACAAATTTAACATTTTTTGTTTTATTGAATTTAATGTTAAACTAAAAATATGGATAAGTTGAGAGATTTTTACAATAAAATTTGTTCTGTTTCGGATAAAATAAGATTTGTTATCGTTGGCTGTATAAACGCTGCTATATCTTATTTTATTTTTGCAATTGCTCTTTTTGTTCTGGGAAATGAACATTATCAACTTTGTGTTATTTTACAATGGACTATATCATCTATATTTTCTTATTTAAATCAAAAATTCTTTGTGTTCTGTACAAAAGGTAACTACATTAGAGAATACTTAAAATGCTGTTCTACTTGGGCTGTTAGTTATTTCTTAAACGTTATAATTCTTGAAATTTTAGTTAAATATATAATGAAAAATATTTATTTAGCTCAATTTATTTCATTATTTATTGTTTCTGTTGTAACTTATGTATTATTTAAATATTTTGCATTTAAAAAAAGAGAGGAAGTTTAAATAGTGTATATTATAAATGCTGATGATTACGGAATTTCAGAAGAAAATAATTTGGCAATATTAGAAGCGGCAAAAATTGGTATACTTAACAGTACAAGTGTTATGGTAAATACTCCATATTGCAATTATGATATTTTACAACAGCTTATAGACAATGAAAAATTTAGAGTAGGTCTGCATTTAAATATTTTTGAATTTAACACACTAAAAAAAGACCTTAAGCTAAATTCAAAGCTGTATGACGAAAATGGTGAATATCATAACAGTTTTGCTTCTGTTTTAAAAAAATCTTTTGATAAAGAATTTTTAGAAGAAGTTGAAGAAGATTACAGAATACAAATAGAAGAGGCTCTTAAACATTTTAAACCGGAACATATTGATTCGCATGTACATATGCATGCTATTCCTAATCTTTTTAAAATAGTTTGTAAACTTGCTAAAGAATATGATATTCCTTATGTTAGAACACAATTTGAAAAACCTTATTTAATTCCGGATTTAAAGATGTTTTCTAAAACAAATCTTATAAATTTGATAAAAGTTTGTTTATTGAGTTCGTTTACTTTATTGAATAAAAAAGAAGTAAAGAAATATAATTTAAATACAAATGATTATATTGTAGGTGTTCAATTTACTTCAAATATGGATGTTAATACTCTATATTACGGTTATAAAGCAAATTCAAAAAAGGATAAATTGACTGAAGCTCTGCTTCATCCAACAAAAAATGCGGAAAAAATAAATAATTATAAAGAATATTTATCTCTTTTGGATGAAGACCTGCTTTCAAAATTAAGAAATTTATCTTTACGATAAAACTTTTGATATTTATAATTTCGACTCTCATTATGTTCGTGTCTCTATTCATGGGCAAAAAAAACGGTGCCGTAGCACCGTAAAATTTGTATAGGGAAAGGTAGGGTAATTAAAATCTTTTCTTATTAGCCTCCAAATGTTTTGTATGAACCTTCAACATTGTCGCCTAATA
>CACZSH010000049.1 GCA_902783785.1 uncultured bacterium
TCTGGAACTTTCTTCACCAAAAATCTTTTTACCGTTGAATACAGTTGTTTCTTTTATACGGTATATTTCATCAACAAGCGAATTAACTTCGTTTTGCATAGCTCTTCGTTCTTCATATCCGTATGTACCGTTTGCTGATTCTTCTGCTAAATCTCGTATACGTTGAACCATACCTTGTAAATTATTCAAGGTATTAGTCGCAACATCAATCATAGATTGACCCATTTGAGCATTATCTTGCGCAACATCAAAACTCGAAATCTCTTTTTCTAAAGACGCCGAAATAGCACTGCCTGCCGCATCATCCTTACTTGAATTTATTCGGTAGCCGGTGCTTAATCTGTTTAATGCTGTATTCATTGTGCCTGTATTCTTGCTTAAGGAAGTCATAGCCAACAAAGAGGTGATGTTTGTATTTATACTTAACACATAGCATCACCTCCTTTATAAAAGACAGGCGGTCGCTTGAATAGGTTATAACTCAATAAAGACATTAACTTTCTACAAATATTCCCTTTTTCTCCCCGTGTTTTGCCCATATTAGAATGTAAATCAGCACAAACTGAGCCCTTTTCAGGTTGTGCAAATGAATAATTAAGTTTTTGGTTAAAATTTTTCATAGGGCAGATGTAGTTTTTTCGCGAATTGTGATTTGTGAAATTTTTTGTCATGCTGAACTGGTTTCAGCATCTATTGTCTGTTAAATCCTGCGGGAAACCGGACATTTTTCTAAAAATCAAAGATTTTTGAAAAAGTAGTCAACTGAATTCAGGATGACATGTTGTTTTGATTTGCACGCAATAGCATTCGACGGATTATTCAATCCGCAGTTGTACTTCTTTGCTATTTTGTGCTCTTCGTTTCGACATGATTAGTGATTTGTTTGTTGTGATTGGTGAATGTTAGTAGTGAATGGTGAATTGCGAGTAGTGTTTTCTATTCACTATTCAATATTGGCTATTCACTGTTTGATTTGTGTCATATAGTTTTACAAAATCATTGTAAAATATACGACCTCGTTTTTTATCCTCCAAACAAATGATTATCGTTATTGGATGTAGTTCTCCTCTCTTTTTTAAAGAACCAACAACGATATTATCACTTCGTTTAAAAGAAGCAACAAACAATCAGCCTATTCAGGTCTATTCATGATGTGTGTGTGTGAAAATTGAATCCTTTCTCAAACAAGCCAACTACTCCATTTGGCTTTTTGTTATATTCATTCTCTCTCCATTTACCTTATTCCACATGTTTTTTAACATATAACATGCTTGTTAAAAATTTTTACATATTATCCTAAATTAATCTTTTTCTAAGTAGACCATTTTTTTTCTGAAATGCCATTGAAATGCGGTTAAGATAAAGATTATTATGAATAAAACATAAGCTAATGCACTTGCTTTTCCTATTCTAAAGTATTCAAATGCATTCTTGTAAATTGCATATACAATGATATTCGTACTATCCAAAGGTCCGCCTTGCGTCATTAGGTATATTAAATCAAAAACTTGAAAAGAACCCAGCGCAGTAATTATTATTACGAAAAATACTGTTGGCGAAAGTAACGGTACGATTATTTTTAAAAAGGTTTGTATTTGATTTGCACCATCTATTTTTGATGCTTCAATTAATTCGGTGTTTATTCCCGAAAATCCTGCCAAAAATATTATCATGTTGTATCCGATTAGTTTCCATACTGATACAATAATTAGTGCAGGCATTGCAAAATTCGGATCATATAACCAATTTATATGTAAGTTTAAAAACGCGTTTAAACATCCTATATTTGGGTCAAAAATCCATTCCCAAACAATTGCCGATACTATCATTGGCGTTATAAACGGTATGAAATATGTGGTTTTATAAAAATCTTTGAAATATATTTTTGAGTTTAATAAACAGGCTAATATAAGTGGAATTATTACTCCCAAAACCGTTACGGATAATGAGTAAACAAGGGTGTTTATAAGTATTTTTATGAAAACTTTATCCGTAAAAATTTCTTTATAATTAGCTAAACCTACAAATTTTATTTCGTTTAACAAATCCCATTGTGTAAAACTTAAGCCGAAAGAGGCGATAGTCGGAATTATAATAAAAACAAATATCCCTATAACCGCAGGGGCTAAAAATAGTATCGACGCATAACTTTGTTTATGTAAAAAGTCTGATATTTTAAATTTCATATTATCATGTTATCATAATAAAAAAATTGGGAGAATGAAATATGATTAATTGGGATAGCGCATTTGGGAAAAATGACATAAGAGGTATTTATGGAAAAGATGTAACTGAAGAATTGTTTTTCTTTACTTCGAAAGCTTATATAAAGTATATTATGCAAGAAACAGGAAAAGATGCTAAGGATATTTGGGTTACTGTTTGTATGGATGCAAGAAATCATTCGCCTCAATTGAGAGAAATCCTTATAAAAGGTGTAACCTCTGCAGGTGCAAATATTGTTGATTTAGGTTTGGCTCCAACACCAATAGGATATTATTCTGAATTTGCACACCTATCTGATGTTATTGGCGAAAGTAATGAAATATCAGGAGCAATGATTGTAACTGCAAGTCATAATCCAAGCCAATATAATGGTTTGAAATTGACTTTTAACAAGCAATCTATGAATGAAGCACAATTTCAAAAAATTAAAGATCTTGCAATTGAACAAAGTAAACAGTCTTTGCTTTCTCATACATTTGGTAATTCTGTTGAATTTGATATTATTCCAGAATATATCAGTGAACTTTATTCTCAATTTAAAAATATAGGAAAAGGGATAAAAGTTGTTGTTGATAGCGCAAATGGTACAGGAGGAATTGTAGGACCTGATTTATTTAGAAGATTGGGTTGTAATGTAATAGAATTATATTCTAATCCTGATGGCAGATTCCCTCATCACCATCCAAATCCAAGTGATGAATCTACTTTGGAAGATATTAAAAAAGCAGTTATTGAAAATAAAGCTGATTTAGGTATAGCTTTTGATGGAGATAGCGATAGAATTGGTGTTATTGATAAAAATGGTGTTCATTTAACAGGTGATAAATTGCTATTAATTTATGCTCTTGATTTAATTGAAAGATATAGATTGACTAAAACAACTCCTGTGGTTGTGTCTGAAGTAAAATGTTCGCAAGTTCTTTTTGATACTATTAACTTTAACTGCGGTAAAGCTATTATGTGTAAAACCGGCCATGGTTTTATTAAATCAAAAATGAAAGAAGTAAATGCTCATCTTGGAGGAGAAATGAGCGGTCATATTTTCTTTAAAGACAGATATTACGGCTTCGATGATGCATTTTATGCAGGTTGCAGAATTATTGAAATAATAGCTAAAAATAGAGAACTAACTCCAGATTTTGATATTACTGATATGTTAAAACCTTTTGATGGCGTTTATCTTTCTGACGAAGTTCGTCTCCATTGCGAAAATGAATTGAAAAAAACTGTCTTAGAAATGTTTGAAAAAATGGTTGAAGAAAATCAAGATATGTTTGGTTCAAGAATTAAAGAAATAATAACAATTGACGGAATGAGAATAGTATTTAGCGGAGGATTTGCTCTTGTTAGACAATCTAATACAGAACCGGTATTTACATTGCGTTTTGAAGCAAAAGAAAAATCTGACTGTGAGCGTTACAAAGACATTATGATTTCTAAGTTGGAAGAATGTATAGAAAATTGTAACAAAAATTAATATTTTTTTATAAAAAAGTCAATTTTTCCCAGTATTTTGACTTTATTAATGTACAGGATATTAATACGGGGAAAAAATGGTTTACGGAAATCAAAATGTAAGTTTTAATGGTGGAATAAATTATTCTGCAAGAGACATTGAAAACTTAGCAAAATATGCAACAGGTGTTACATTAACAAATACACCTAACTTCGGTGTTACAGAAGCATTAACAAGTTCAGCATCTAATTTAGCATTAAGTGGTGGAACTTGGTTATGGCAAAATAGAAAAGACTTAAAAGGCGGAATGAAAGCATTTACTCAAGCTGCTTCAAATTATAGTACAATCCGTCAAACAGCTGGTTTTGGTGGTGTCTTATCTTCATCTGCTGGCTCAACTTTATTAAAATCTATTCCTACTGCTGAAAAATTAGCTGAAACAACAGCTTTATCTTCTTCAACAGTTGATTTATATAACGCAGCAAGAACTGCAGCTCAAGAAGCAGCTAAGACTGGTTCTAAAGAAGCAATTAATCAAGCTCATCAATTATTTGCAAAAGCAAATCAAGCTGCTCATTTAGAAAAATCAGCAGCTGCAACTGGTATTGGTGCAAAAGTATCAAATGCTATAGGTTTAACTAAATTAAATAGCAGTTTAAATGCATTAGCTGTAAAATCACCTGCATTCGGTAAATGCTTAAATGCGTTCAACGCTCATGGCGGTGGAATGATGTTATTAATGGAAGGTGGTTTTGAATTAGTTGGAAATGTTATTCCTACATTTAGTCAATTAGGTGCAAAATCAGGTGTAAAACAATTAGGTAAATCCACTGTTAAAACAGTTGCTTCAGTTGGAGGATGGGTTGCAGGTGCAGCTCTTGGAACCAAACTTGGAGCATTGATAGGCTCAGTAATCCCAGGAGCTGGTACAGCAGTTGGTGCAGTTGTTGGTGGCGCAATTGGTACTTTATGTTCTTTAATTGGTGGTTCATTAGGTAGCCGTCTTGCTAAAAAAGGTGCAGAAGCAGTTGTTGGTAAAGATGAATTGGTTTTAGCTCAAGAAAAACAAGCTCAACAATTAGCTCAAGCAGCTCAAAATGATAGCACCGTTTTAAATCAAGTTGCTGGTGTTGCAGCTGAAAGATTACAAGCAGAAGGTACTGAGTCTGATGATGCTAAACTTGCTTTTCAAAGTTTAAGTAATATTTCAAACAGACAAAATGCTGGTACTACATCTCAAACTCGAGTAACTACTAATCCATTTTTAGCTTATACAGCTTCTTCAAACAAATTTAATCCACAAGCTGATATGATGGCTCAATCAATAGGTTTAAGTTTTTAATTGAAAGTTTAAATAAAAAAAACGGGCGATATTTTAAGTCGCCCGTTTTTGTTGTATAAAGTCTTTAAATATTAAAATGTTCGTACACGGTAATCACGTTCAGCTTTTGCTGTAGTTGTTTCCATAGCCATAGCCAATAATTTTTCAAAACGGCATTTTAAACTATTTACCTCTGCCATTAGTGATTTATAATTTGTTTCTTTTTGTGCATCTAATTCAGCTTGAAATTTTTCATATTTATTCATTACTATCCTCCTCTCGTTATATTGTATTTAAAACATTTAATATTATGGTTTTTTAACATGGAGTTTTTTTGTTACATATTGTAACACTTGGATAAATATGTAAAAATATGAAAAATATATTTTTATAATGAATTTTTGAACATTAAATTTTCCGTATTTTTCAAATAGTTTTTGCTTATTTTCTTTTATAAAATTTAGTGTTAATCTTCGAATTTTTTTATTATTTTCGAAGTTTATTTTTGTTCTATTGTTTTTACCTGCGTTTGTTTCATGTTCTCTTTTGAAAATTAATTCTTTGTTTAAAATAGCAGAGCCATCAAGTAAATTAACTAAGTTAAAAATAAATTTATCTGGACAGATTCTCCAATCTTCTGGTGTGTTATAATTTAAAATAATCTTAACAGAGTTTTTCTTAAACATTGCCGATGTCATCGGGTCCCAAAACCAACCTCCAAAAGGTTTGTTGCTTATATTTTGAATAAACTGTTTTTCTTTTATATTTACATATTTATGTTTGCAAGAAATAAATCCTACATTTACTTTTTTATGTGTATTTAAAAGTGTTTTTGCGTAATTTTCAAAAATTATATCATCTGAGTCTATAAAACTAACAAATTCTCCATTAGCATTTTTTAGTCCTGTTAAAATTGATTTTAATTGTCCGAGGTTTTTATCGTGTTTTATTAATTTAATATCTATATTTTGATTTTTATTTATAAAATTTTCAATTATTTCAACGGAATTATCGCTCGAAAAATCATCAACCACAATTATTTCAAAATTTTTATATGTTTGATTTTTTATTGAATTAAGTGTTTGCTCTATAAATTCTTCATAATTATATGAAGTTACAATAAAAGATACTTTTGGCTCAATTAAGTCCTTTTTCATATCTAAACAGCCTTTTTTTTGTTGTAAATAATTGAGCTTATAAATGAAGTAATTATAAATGCCAAACCTATTAATCCTGTTATAACTTCAGGTATTTCTTTAAAAGTAGAAATTAGCATTATTATGGATAATGCTCCGATAGCCCAGTGTGCGCCGTTTTCCAAATATAAGTATTGAGCCAGAGTTTTCTTTTCTGTTAGCATTATTGTTAAAGATCTTACAAAAACAGCACCTATTGAAAGACCAATCGTAATAATCATTATGTCAGAACTTAGAGCAAAAGCTCCTAAAACCCCGTCTAATGAGAATGATGCATCAATTAATTCAAGATACAAAAAACTTATTAAACCTGCACCTTTTACAGTTGTTGAAAGAATTTTAGCTCTTTCTTCTTCATGTCTTTCTAAAGCGTGTGAAATTCCATCAATAAGCAAGTAAATTATTATTCCGCAAATACCTGCAATTAAGACTTCTTTTTGTTGATTAGTGTTAACAAATCTGCTTGTTAATAATAAAAATACCAGCGTTGTTATTATCTCAAACCCATTGATATGAGAACATTTTGTTAATGGTTTTTCAATACATTCTATCCAGTGAGTATCTTTTTCTTTATTAAAGAAATAAGATAAAAATAACATCATCAAAAATGTTCCGCCAAAAGTAACGATTGGTGCATGCGTAAGTTCCAAATAATGTGCGTATTGTTGAGCATCATTTAATGCCATATTTAAAACGTTTAAGCAAGATAATTTCGCAAATATTGAAACAACAGCTATCGGAAATAATAATCTCATTCCGAATACTGCAATTAAAATACCCCAAGTTATAAATCTATGACGCCAAATTGGTGTCATTTTTTCCAGTTTGGTTGCATTTATAACTGCATTATCAAAAGATAAGCTTACTTCAAGAACGGATAAAATTAATGCAATGAAAACACAAGTGAATCCGCTGCCTCTTAGGATATGTTCACCCCATAGCCAAGCTAAAATTACTCCGATAATTGTTGTTATAATAGAGCTTTTAAAATATTTCATAGTTTGTCCTCTATTTCGGAAATTATTTCATCAGCTTTTTTTATAAGATTTTCAAGAGTAGAGTTGTTTTCTACAACAAAATCCCAAGCTGTAATATGATCTAATCCGATTTCTGTAATATCTGTTTCTCCAATTAGAGTACCTCTTTGAGCTCTTAATTCTCTGGGACAATTAACTCGGATAGTTATTGCACCTGCATTTTTGAAAATATCATATTCGTGTTGAACACGTACATCTGTAACCATTATATTTCCATCTTGAGAGATAATTTTTTTCAACCAGTAATCTGAATCTTGACTTCTGCCCCAATTACCTAAATCAATTAATCCTTGTCTATACATTGGTTTGTTTTTTTCTATTTCTTCATAAGTAAGATTATGTTGTTTCCCATATTCAAGTTTTATAATATCGCCCATTGCGCATCTTCTAAAGTTTGGCAATTTAGATAGCATAATTTTTGCTAAAGTGTCTTTTCCTGAATATTGTTTGCCTGAAAAAATAATAATTTTATCTGCCATAAAATCCCCTAATTAATAATGTAATTATATCATGTCATGTCAAATAAGTTAATATTTAATATGTGGTTTATTGCAAATAAAATTTGTTACATATATAATAGAATTAATTGATTTACATTAGCGGTGGGAATTATGAATTTTCAAGATTTAATTTTAAATTTATCTAAATATTGGTCTGAACAAGGCTGTATAATACAACAACCGTATGATATTGAAAAAGGCGCTTCAACAATGAATCCTGCAACTTTTTTAAGAGCATTAGGCCCTGAACCGTGGAATACTGCTATGGTTGAACCTTGTAGAAGACCGACTGATGCAAGATATGGTGAAAATCCAAATAGATTAGGTCATTATTATCAATACCAAGTAATATTAAAACCGTCTCCTGAAGATGCGCAAGATGTTTATTTAAAAAGTTTGGAAGCTATTGGAATTGATTTGTCAAAACATGATGTGAGATTTGTTGAAGATAACTGGGAATCTCCGACATTAGGCGCAAATGGTGTAGGTTGGGAAGTTTGGCTTGATGGTATGGAAATTACCCAATTTACATATTTCCAACAAGTTGGCGGTTTGGAAGTAAAACCTGTTGCTCTTGAATTGACTTACGGTGTTGAAAGAATTGCAATGTATTTGCAAAATGTTCAACATTTTAAAGATATTCAATGGAATAATACCGTTAAATACGGTGAAATTTTTATGCAAAATGAGGTTGAAATGTCTAAATATAATTTTGAGGTTTCAAATACCGATTCATTATTTAAGATGTTTGACTTATACCAAAATGAAGTTGATAATTGTATTAATGCAGAACTTGTGTTACCTGCGTATGATTACGTTTTAAAATGTTCACATACATTTAATTTACTTGATGCCAGAGGGGTAATAAGTAAAGATGAACGTAATTTATTTATAGGAAGAATTAGAACTATGGCAACTAAGGTTGCAAAATTGTATGTGGCACAAAGAGAAAAAATGGGATTTCCTCTTTGTAAATAATTAAACCGAAAGAAGAAGATGGAAGAAAATAAAGGCAATAATAACCTTTTTAAAGATATAGCTAAAAATTTACTAAAAAGAAAAAACCCTGACGATATGATGCAAGTTGCAAACAGAAATGGGTTAAAAAAGACACTTACTGTTTTTGATTTGATAATCTTAGGCGTTGGTGCGATAATTGGTTCAGGAATTTTTGCTGTTGTCGGAATTGCGGCAGCCGGTGGTGCAGAAAGTGTAGGTGCAGGCCCTGCATTAGTGTTGTCGATGATTATTGCAGCTATTGCTTGTGTTTTTTCTGCATTGTGTTATTGTGAATTCGCTGCTATGCTTCCTGTTGCCGGCGGTGCATATGTTTATACGTTCGCAACATTGGGTGAATGTATGGCGTGGATGGTTGGTTGGATATTAATGCTTGAATATGGTATTGGTTATCTTGCTGTTGCTTGTGCTTGGTCTAACCATTTTGTTCAGTTTATGAAAGGTTTTCAAGGTCATTTGCCATCTATTCTTACTAATCCTCCCGTATGGTTAGTTTCTGATTATAGATCTATATCTTTACTATATGGTGATAGCGCAAATAATATTATGCCTACAATATTTGGCATTCCATTTTGTATTAATTTGCCAGCTTTTATTGTTATTTTGTTTATTACTTTGGTTTTAATAAGAGGTACAAAAGATTCAACTATAATGGCGACTATTATGGTTGTAATCAAACTTTCTGTTATTGCATTGTTCATTCTTGTTGGAGCTTTTTATGTAACTCCTGCGAATTGGCATCCGTTTGCTCCTAATGGATTTACGGGTATTATTAGTGGTGCATTTATTATTTTCTTTGCGTATATTGGATTTGATGCGATTGCGACTACTGCAGAAGAATGTAAAAATCCTCAAAAAGATTTACCTAGGGGTATTATAGGTTCATTGTTGATAACTACTGTGGTTTATATTCTTGTGGCATTAGTTTTGACCGGTATGCATCCTACAAGTGGTATTGCTATTCCTCAAGGATTTTTAAAAGCACCTATGGCATATGTTATGGCAATGGTTCATCAGGATTGGGTTGCAGGTTTTATATCTGTTGGTTCTCTTGCCGGGCTTACTTCTGTATTATTAGTTTTACATTTAGCTTGTTCTCGTATTTTATATGCAATGAGCAGAGACAATTTCCTACCCAGAATTTGTAAAAAATTGGATAGAAAAACGAGAATTCCTGTTGTTTTAACTTGGATTATCGGTTTGTTAACTATGTTTGGTGTTATGACATTGGATTTAAATGCGGCCGCTGAATTGTGTAATTTTGGAACGTTTACTTCATTTATAATAGTTTGTGTTGCTGTATTGATTTTGAGAAAAATTGATCCTGATAGAAAAAGACCTTTCAGAGTTCCGTTTTCACCTTGGTTCCCTCTGTTAGGTATTATTTGTTGTGGTGGATTAATGATTTATTTCCTTATAACTTCAGCTACCTTTATGTCTGCTATATTATTCCCAACATGGTTGATAGTAGGACTATTGATTTATGCTTTGTATGGATATAGAAAAAATCGTAGAAAAGAAAGACTCATGAAAGAAATGCAACTAAGAGCATTAGAAAAGAAAAACGAGGAATCTGTTACAAATGAGTATTAAGGAAATTTTTACTAACGCTCTTAGAAAAAGAAGAATTGATGATTTGTTGAAGATTAGTCAACATACTGATTTGAGAAAAACATTAGGTATTTTTGACCTAATAATATTAGGTATTGGTGCTGTTGTTGGTACAGGTATATTTTCTATAATAGGTATTGCAATAAAAGGCGGAGCAGAAAGTGTAGGCGCCGGTCCTGCTATTTGCATTTCTATGGTTTTGGCTGCTGTTGCATGCGTTTTTTCTGCGTTGTGCTATTCTGAAATCGCTGCAATGATACCTGTTGCTGGAAGTGCTTATACATATACATATGCAACTATGGGTGAATTTGCAGCTTGGATGGTTGGCTGGATATTAATGCTTGAATATGCAATTGGTAATATTACTGTTGCAAGTGCTTGGTGCGGTTATTTTACACAGCTTCTTAAAGGTTTTTCTCATGTTTTGCCTCCGTTTATTACAAATTGTCCAATATGGTTGAGAATGGATTATATAACGATATCTCATATGTGTACAAAATATGGATGGGATATTCACGATAAAATTCCTTATATTTTTGGAAAGATACCTTTTGCTGTTAACTTTCCTGCAATTTTTATTGTGTTTTTACTAACTATTATGCTTCTAAAAGGCGTTAAGGAATCTACGAGATTGGCAAGTATACTTGTTGGTATTAATTTATCTATGATTGTTACCTTTATTGCTGTTGGTGCATTTTATATTAAACCTGAAAATTGGCAACCTTTTGCACCAAATGGATTTGAAGGCGTGTTTATGGGTGCTTTTTTAATATTTTTTGCATATATAGGTTTTGATGCTATTTCAACAACAGCAGAAGAAGTTAAAAATCCTCAGCGAGATTTGCCTATAGGTATATTGGGAACTTTGATTATTTGTACAATTTTATACGTTCTTGTTGCTTTGGTCTTAACAGGAATTGTGCCTCTTAATAATATTGATACTGGTGCGCCGCTTGCAAATGCTATGAGTTATATTCATCAAGATTGGTTTGCAGGATTTATTTCTGTAGCCGCAATAGCTGGTTTAACGTCTGTTTTACTTGTATATCAACTTGGTACAACAAGAATTTTGTATGCAATGAGCAGGGATTACTTTTTGCCAAAAGGTTTAAGATTGGTAAATAGAAAAACTCGTGTACCTACAGTTTTAACTTGGTTAACAGCTCTTGTTGTTATAGTGGGTGCTTTATTTATGGATTTAAGTATTTCAGCAGAGTTGTGTAATTTTGGAACTTTCACTTCATTTATTATAATTTGTGTTGCTGTTTTAATATTGAGAAAAACAGAACCAAATAGAAAAAGACCGTTTAAAGTTCCGTTTTCACCAATATTTCCTATATTGGGTATATTAATATGTACCGGATTAATGTTATTTTCTATGAAAAGCTTAACAACTTCTTCTATGTTGTTTCCTCTATGGTTATTTGTAGGGTTTTTGATTTATGTATTTTATGGATATAAAAGAAAACGACAGGAAAGATTTAAACAATCCACAGTCCGTAATATGGAACAAAATGTTGCGGAAATTGTAAATCGATAGGAGTTTATAGAGTGCAATAGCACTCTTTTTTTTATCTTTATAAAGTAAACAATATTACTAAAAACAAAATTAATATATACTTTTCTTAACAAAACTTAATAAACAGACTTAAAAAAAGCAATAAAAACTTACAGAAATACTTTAAATAAATGTAA
>CACZSH010000050.1 GCA_902783785.1 uncultured bacterium
AAGATCAGGAAGATCATCTAAAAGAGGTTTTGAAGGTGGTCAAATGCCTGGTTACAGACAATTACCTAAATTAAAAGGCTTCAAAAATGTTCTTGCTATTAAACAAGGACAAATCAATGTAAAAGATTTGCAAGCTCTTGATTTAGAAGAAGTTTCATTAGAAACATTACAAGCAATCAGAAAAATTCATCCATCTTGCGAACAATTAAGAGTTTTAGGTAACGGTGAAATTTCAAAAGCTGTTACAGTAAAAGCTACTTATGTTACACCAAGCGCTAAAGAAAAAATCGAAAAAGCAGGTGGAAAGGTTGAATTAGTATAATGCAAAACAGTAAAATGAAAATGCCTTCAACAAATGACTTGTTGGCAATGTGGAACGCATCAGGATTAAAGAGTAAAATTATTTTTACTCTTATCATGATTGCCGCATTCAGATTTGGCGTTCAGCTACCTATTTACGGTATAAATAACGAAATTTTTGCAAATATTGCCGCAGGAAATAATATCATCGGATTTTTAGATTTATTTTCAGGTGGTGCATTAGGTAAAGTTTCAATATTTGCTTTAGGTATCGGGCCTTTCATTACGGCATCAATCATTATACAATTATTAGCAGTTGTAGTACCTTCTTTAGAAAAATTACAAAAAGAAGAAGGTGAAGCAGGCAGACGTAAATTGTCTCAATACACGAGATTATTTACTGTTGTTCTTGCAGCATTTCAAGCTGTAATATTTATGACTTACATGACAAAATTACCGGGTGCAATTATGCCAGGTGTAAATCACGGTCTGTTTTATATAAGCTCAATAGCTGTATTAACTGCAGGCTCAATACTTGTTATGTGGATTTCAGAACTTATAACCGAAAAAGGTATCGGTAACGGAGGTTCTTTGATAATTTTTGTAGGTATCATTTCAGGTATACCTATTTACGCATCTAGAACTGCTCAAATGGTATCAAGAGATCCATCATTAAATTTTGGATTATTTATGTTGTTACTAATATTCTTTGTAACTCTTGTTGTAATCGTAATTATGCAAGAAGCTGTAAGAAAAGTAATAATAGTAAATCCAAAACGACAAGTAGGAAACAAAGTTTATGGCGGTGTAAATACATTTATTCCATTTAAACTTAACCCTGGTGGGGTTATGCCGATTATCTTTGCAATCGCAATATTGTTGTTTCCAACAACTATTTTAAGCGTTGTAGGTCAAGCAAACTTGCCTGCAGGTTTGGCAAGAGATATAGTTATGAAATTAACACAAATAATGAGTCCTGACGGAGCATTGTACTACATATTATATTTCTTATTAGTTGTTACATTAACATTCTTCTATGCATCAATTATGCCAAATATGCAGCCAAAAGAAATTGCTAATAATTTGAAAAAGTATGGTTCATCTATCCCAGGAATAAAACCCGGTAGACCTACGGCAGAACATTTAGATAAGATTTTGAGCAAAACAACATTTATCGGTGCAATGGCATTAGGTATAATCGCTCTTGTTCCTTCATTTGCAAGTTATGCTACAAATATCAAAACTCTGCAAGGTATCGGAGCAACATCTCTAATCATCATGGTTGGTGTTGCATTGGATTTAATAAATCAAGTAAGAACTCACTTACTTGCTCGTAATTATGAATCATTCTTAAAAGATGATAAATAAATTCGAAATATAAAATATAAAAAAGAGAGGTTTAATAAAACCTCTCTTTTTTTAACTAATTTTCAATCGATTTTTGGTCTTTTTTTATAAAATCGCACATTGCTTCAAGACGTTTATCTTCCATTTTATCAATCAGTTCTTGAATATCTTTTATTTTTTTTAGTTCAAAACTAACTTCAGCCAGTAAAACACAGTCATTACAAAGTCTATATTCTCCATATCTTATGGAACCAGCCAAACTCTTATATTGCCCGCAACAAGCACAGTCAAAATACTCATTTTCGCAGTCAGGATTCTCTTCTATATCATCCAATATCATCTGTTCACAGACTTGTTGCATTTCTTCTATTACTTCTTGTTCTGATTTCATTTATTATTAATCCTTATTATTCATGATTTCCAACATTTGTTTAATCGCACTCGTTAAACCATCAAATATAGCTTTGGTAATAATACTATGACCCATATTTACAAATTTGACAGTAGGTATAGTTTTTACAAGTTCAATTGATTTATAATTTATACCGCCTGATATTGTAACATCCAAATTCATTGTTCGAGCAAATACAGCAGCCTCTTTTAATTCAATAAACAATGCTTTATCCATAGGGTTTTGAGCAAAAGATTCAGAGAATTTTCTTGCATTTAATTCAACACATTTAACTCCAGCTTTGTATGCTGCTTGAATTTGTGATAACTTTGGCTCAATAAATACACCTGCTTTTATTCCATTGTATAACATTGGAACAATAAAATCATTTAATTTATCAATATTTTTCTCAACATTATATCCGCCTTTAGAATCTTGGTATCCCATATTTTCAGGAACAACAAATACCATTTCTGGTTTGAGTTCAAGTGCCAAATCTCTTGCATTCTCATTCATTTCAATCATTAGCATTATAGGGATTTTTAAGGCACGTTTCATGTACATTATATCAGATTTAGTAACGTTAGCATCCTTTCCGTCATAGTAAATTGCAATACCCTGAGCTCCTGCGATTTCACAAAGTCTTGCACTTTTTAATAAATCAGGTTCAGACCCTCCCATTGCGTTTCTTAAATTTGCTATGTAATTTATGTTTATACCAAGTTTCATAAAATTAACCTCTTTTATTCATTTCCAATAACGCTGTATATGTAGGTAAAATTGTAATATTACTTTCTTTTTCAGTTTTTGTAGAAATATATTCAATGGCTGATTTTAAAGGTGTAATAACTTTTATTTTATTTACCGGAACTCCTGCATATTTTAATCTTAATGCCATATCATTAGCCCTTATACCGGAAACAATAATATCATTCTTAACATCTGATAAAACTTCAAATTCTGCATCCCAAAGCCAAGAAACATCTCTGCCATCTGCATAATTATCATTTATCACTATTAAAATATTAGAACTTTTATCAATAGTTTTCAAAACTTCACTTGCTCCTGTCGGATTTTTTATAAGTTGAACAATCGTATTATGACCATTTAAAACCGTTTTTTCGGCTCTGCCAAAGATAGTTTGATAATTAATCAAAGCATCACGAATAAATTTTTCTTCAATACCGCATTCCAAACATAGTGCAATAGCACCAAGAGCATTATATGCATTATATAAACCAACAGAATTAAAATCAAAATTATAAATCTTGTCTTTATTATGAATTTCTAAAGATAATTTATCAGGGTAAACTGTTACATAAGCTTTATAATCAGGTTTCGGCCTAGAATAACCACAGTCACAATAATAATGTCCTTCATGAGCGAAGAAACGTTTTGAGTATTTGAGAATGTTACCACATTTACAATGGAATAATTCGGATGGAGCTTTTGAGATGTATGATTCATTTGCAAATTTAACTTCGTCAAATCCATAGAAAACAGCCTTACCATTAGTATTAAAATTTGCAACAAGAGGATCATCTGCATTTAAAACAAGTTTCAAATTAGGATTTTTATTAATTGCATCCTGAATTTTTTTAGCAGTAGTATCAAGTTCTCCGTAACGGTCTAACTGATCTCTAAACAAATTTGTTACTAGCAGATAATCTGCATTTATATAATCATATAATTTAGAAAGATAAGCTTCATCTGATTCAAAAACAGCACAATTAAAACGTTTAAAAGGTCTTATAGAAAGTGCAAGAACATTTGCTATTCCTGTTAGCATATTTGCACCTTTTGTATTATGAACAATCTTTTTACCGCTTTTTTCAATTATTTGACTTATTATTCCTGAAGTTGTGGTTTTGCCGTTAGTCCCTGTAACAGTAATAATTTTTCCGTTTATGTATTTTGTACAGTCCTTTAAAAATTCAGGATAAAATTTTAAAACCATCAATCCGACAAAAGATGTTCCGGAAGTTTTACTTAAAAACTTTATTGCTAACGATATAAACTTTGCTATTAACAATGTTAAATAAAATTTTATTCTACTCATCATTAACCCCAAGGGTATTTATTTTTTTTAACCTTTACTCTATAATTTTTATGATAATACAAAAGACAAAATAATAAAAATGATTTATTTAATTCACATAGCTATAATATTAGAGATAGTACTTGTAACAGCAATTATCATTGCAATTATAAAATTTGATAAAAAAGTAAATAGTATAAATGAAAATATCGTAGAAAACAGATATAAGGTATACGAAATATCAAAATCAATACGAACAGAGATAAATAACTTATGCAACGCAGTAAAATGCTGTGGTGAAAAAATAAAGAAAAAAAGAAACAATTTTATATTAAAACTTGTAAAAAAATTTATTTTAACGATGGGAATAAGAATTTTTTTTAAAAAATATAGAAAGCAACTTATAATTGCAGAATTAATTTATATAGCATATGATACAATACAAAATAGTATAAAAGCATAGCTTGTAGAAAATTTTTGAACATGATAGAATGATAAAAAATGAAAGTCGAGGTATAAAATGTGCAGAAAGAATGATTCATTATGTTTCGGACTTGGATTAATGGCAGGGGTAATTGGCGGTGTTGTTGCAGCTGTATTATTTGCACCAAAATCAGGTGAAGAATCAAGAAAAGAAGTAAAAGAAGCTATTGAAAGCTTCGTAGAAACACAAGCTCCAAGTATTCAAGAGGCAAAAAAACAAGCATCTGAAACTTTGGATATGTTTAAATATAGAGTAGAACAATATTTTCAAAGAATTAATAATTCTCTTAAAAACCGAAAAATGAAAAAAGCAAAAGAATTAGAAGATTTAAACTACGATTTTTCAATGTAAAAAGGATATAAAATGCCAGCAGAAACAGCTTTAAACAACAGTTTAATATTTTTAATTTATATAACAAGTATAGTTCTTATTTTGGTAAGTGTATTTTTGATAAAATTACTAATCGATTTATCAAGATTTACTAAAAATATGAATACAACCTTAGATGTAGTAAAAAATGAATTAGAACCAACATTAATGGAACTAAAAGCATCTTTAAAATCAATAAATTCATTTGTAAAGTCAGCAGATGAAAAAGTTGATACATTCAAAAAAGCGATAACTGACTCATTTGGACTAGGAATAGCAGCAGTAACAAAACTTAAAAATGTGTCAGGTACAATAATTACAGGAGCAGTAAAAGGCTTTTTAACAGCATATAAACTGTTCTCAAAATAAAAGAAAGGAAAAAAATTATGTCAGTAGGAAAATTTATAGGCGGATTCGTAATCGGTGCAGCATTGGGAGCTGTAACAGGGTTATTATTAGCTCCTAAATCAGGCGCAGAAACCAGAGAAATGTTATCAGATACAGCAAAGGATATGCTGGATAAAACAGATAAAACGGTAAAAGAAATTCAATCAAAAGCAGAAGAAATTGTATCAGATATGCAACAAAAAGGTGATGAAATAATGGAAAAAATCCAAAATGTATTAAACATAAAAAAGGACGAAGCTACCAATAATCAATAATAAAATATTTAACATTAAAAAAGACTTGAACATAATTGTTCAAGTCTTTTTAGTTTATTGAGGTTTGGTTTTTAGTTTTTGATTTTCGGTTTTGCTATTTAGGACTATACTCTTTTGAATAAGAAGCCTGCTGCTGCTTTTAATGCACTTCCGATTGGTCTTGAATATTTAAATAATGCTGT
>CACZSH010000051.1 GCA_902783785.1 uncultured bacterium
AAGTCATCATTTAATGTAAGTTTTGATAAATAAATATCACTTGCAACGGAATTTGCTAAATTTAAAGTTCCGCCCCCTGATATCAATGCATTTGAGCCATCTGCAGATAAATAATTATCATTTGATATATTTAATACCCCTCCTGCAATTTGCCATATTGTATTAGTTGAAGTGTTGTTTAGATTTGTATAATCGGTTTGAGTGGAAACAAATACATTATCAACAAGATTAAAATTAACCTCATTTCCTTTTAAAATTACCTTGTTATCTGTGTTTGTATTAAAACCAATTATATCTCCATTAAATGTTACCTTATTTTTTTCTGCATCAATATACAAAGAAGAATTATCTATAGATACAGCTATTTCTCCTTGCTTTGCAATTGATATTTCATCATCTTGTGCATCAATAAGCATATTTGCATTATTTTGTAATGTGATATCACTGTTCACAGCACCTGTTATATCAGTTTTTAATACGGTTTTAAAATTTGAACCTCCATTAACGATAAGTCCGTTAAATTCTCCGTTTAGATTTATATCCTCTCCTGATATTTCAAAATAATCACCCTGAACAGTACCTAAATTTCTTGTGAACGTATCAGTTTCTGTTACTATATAATTTGCTGTTGTTGGGTTTGTAATAGCATCAGTTATATCATAATTTCCTTCTGTTAATACTATTTTTAAATAACTTTTATCAGTACCATCTTGAGAAAAATTGTATTTATTATTTTTGTAGTAAAAGTTTGTATTTGAACCTACATTAAGTGTAATTGCAGGATTTATTAAATCTTTTTCTTCAAATAATTTTACTTTGTCAGTAGTTACAAGCTCATCAACATTTTTTTCATTAACTGCAATTTGTTTAAGGTTAAGCGTATTCAATCCCTCATCAGAATTATTTTGAAGAATAAATTTATCACCAAAATCCAGATATAAATTTGCATTATCTGAATTTAATTTTGAAAGATTAAGTCTATTTTGTGAATCATCTAATAAAGATATAAACTTATCCGAAACATTAACTGTATTTTCTATAAAAGAGTATCCGCTAAGATTTACACCATTATCAAAATTAAGAATACCACCTTCTCCCGTAATCTGATTATTTTGAGAAGTAAATTCAAGAGGTTTTAACAAGTTTGTAAAATTGATTGTTCCTGTATTATTTAATGTATAAACGTTTAATTCATTCCCATCAAAATTAAGTGTTCCCGTATTACCCATTACAAGAGTATTAAATATATCATTAGTACCGTCTATGTTTCCGTTTACGTCAGTTGTGCCGTTAAAAGTCAAGTTTGTAAAATAAATTTCATCAATATTATCTTTATTAACAGGAGTCCATTGATTAAGTTCATTTAATCTTAAAACATTTGCATTGCCTGAAGTTGTAGAATTCCATTCTGAAATAATATTTCCGTTGATTACGGAATTGTTATTTATGTTTATATTTTTAACATATGCATTATCAGATATATATATTGCAGCTTTTGAACCTGTCAATGTGCCTGCAGTATTAAATGATTCAATAAGAGCACCCTGCGTTTCAAGTTCAGGAGAAAAATCTTTTTTATCTTCTCCGTCATAATTAATATATGAACCTTTTATACAAGATACTTTACCTAATATATTACTGCCAAAATCAAAGCTGACAGCGATACCATTGTCGCCTGTTGCACTAACGGTTGAGCCGTTTGAAACATTTACTACATGATCTTTCCCCCAAGTTGCTGCAATACCAAGACTATCATTACCGGTTGTAAATATATTTGCAGAACTATCAAGAGTATACGTGTTGTGTTCTCCGTCAATTCTGACACCTACGGCACCTTTACCTGCGGTATATATATCATTTGTTATTTGTCTGATATTATTGTGTTTACTATATATATGGATACCAACACCATTATCAATTAAACTCGGATTTACTGTATATTCATTTCCGTCCCACTCACTGTAACCTAATGCATAGTCTTCAAGAACATCATTACCATTTAAATAATAAGATTTACCAAAATAGTCTCTTAATTCTATGTTATATCCTATATCTTTTAAATATGCCAATTCAGCTTCCATCGGGATTAACCAGTTTCTGAAGTCCTGATGTGAAAGAAAACTGTTTCTTAATTCTATATGACTTAAGTCAACATCTCCTTTTTTAATATCATCCGAAGGATGAATTGGTAAACCAAAAACGGTTTTATATTCAGATGCTTCAGGGTCTTCTTCATTAACATACATTTGAGAATAATTGACTAAACCGCCTTTTTCTATGATTTTGTTTTTCGCATCTGCTGCAGTAGCTTCACCTGATAATACTTTTAGTGTGTTTTCACCTACAAAATACGGAGAATAATTAAATATATCAAAACCTTCTTCATTAATTGCATTTTTATCTTCTGGTTTTATTTCATTAGCAGGGATAAAATCCTCTGCAGGATCTCCTTTATATATTCTTAAATAATAATCATGGATACTTAGATGATCGTTTTCATCTTTTTTAAAATAATAAGTATTATCTCCTAAATATTTGTTGTAGGTGTTAGCCGCTGTTGCTAAACCGAGTGTGTGCATTATTTCATGTGTAGAAATAGAATATAAATCAGGTAATTCTTCATGATATAAAGCTTGTTTTTTAGAATAACTTTGCCATCCGGGGTCAGTCTCAAGCATTCCAAGACCAATATTTATGTTGCCATCATAAGTGTATTCCGCAAGTTCTTCTGCAGGCGTTGTAATAGTTTTATTATTTAAAACAGCATTTACTCTTGTTATTTTATAATCATTTCCTAATACAGTAACATACGGACTAAGGGCATAAGCATTATATTTAGATATAGTTTTAATAGAATATGTAGCAGGATTTGTTGGATTAACATTTAATATCCCTTTTAAATCTAAAGCAGATTGAAGTACTGTCATTATATGACTCTGAGGGAGATTAAAAACAGATTCATCTTCACCTGCTCCATAAACATTAAATACATACGTATATGGTGCAGTAACAGGAACTGAATACGAATCAACGCCAAACGCCATATTACTTAACAACAGATATACAATACCAAACAATAATAAAATTTTTTTCATAATTAATTATATTTGTGTAAAAATTTCAGTACAACAACAGTTAAGTTTTTTTACATATCTCTATATTACAAGTAGTAGAAAATAGTATAACAAACACAATAACCCAACAAGCAAGAGCAAAAGGCTATGATATGGTAATTTCAAAAGGAGTTGTTTTATACGGCGGAGATGATATAACCGCAGATATAACTAAAGTTGTAAAATAAAATAACACGTTATATTAGATTCTAACAAAAGAATTGGTAAATTTTTACTACTAACTCTTTTGATTTTTTTGTAGACTTGCACAATAAGATTAAAATCCATTAAAGCATTAGGTTAATTTTAGCACTTTATCCCTAAAACTATTCTCATATTGTAATATTCCTGTGTGGACTGTTTCATAATATAGACTATACGTTGATAAATGTTTGTAGGCAATGTTTTTGTGGTACAGTTTTATTGGCAATTTGTTGTCCAAAAAAGTTCAAAAATAGTGGCATTTGCGACATTGTTTTTCGCTTTATAGTATTCATTATTTTGCTATTTTAAATTTTTTCTATGTCTATTCTGTGTCCATTTGGTTTTTTGAAATTTATTTAGGTGAGTTTTAAGTAGAGGCTGTTCTAATTATATTGATATTTTAATTTTTTTTAAAATCTAAAACATATGTTTTAAATTTAAATGCATTCGTGTTAGCATGTCTAAAGAATTTAGATTGGGATGAAAAGCATGAAAATAGATTTTAAATCAAGACAAACTAAAGTTGTTTTTATTATATTATGTGTAATTTTAATACCTATAATATTTAATCAAGCAAAAAATTTAATAATGGGTGCATATAGTTCATTTATGATGATGCAGCCAAAAACTGTTGAAGTCGCAAAACCAACCGCAAAAGAAATATTTCCTGAATATCAGGCAACA
>CACZSH010000052.1 GCA_902783785.1 uncultured bacterium
CAACTGGGCTACACGCGCATTTTATTAAATTGTTTTTGTGTTTTCCAGTTGGATAGAGCTAAAATCTAACTCTTGTTGAACTTTTACTCTAAAATGCTAAATCGTAAAAGATTCAACGGCTCAACTGGGCTACACGCGCATTTTATTAACTTGTTTTTGTGTTTTCCGGTTGGATAGAGCTAAAATCTAACTCTTGTTGAACTTTTACTCTAAAATGCTAAATCGTAAAAGATTCAACGGCTCAACCGAATTACATTCGCATTTTACTTTTCCGTAAATTTATTCTATCAAATAAACTTTTTTTATCAAGTTTTATTTATTTTATGTGTTGAATATTCTATCGCCGGCATCTCCCATTCCCGGAATGATATATCCGTTTTCATTTAAGCCTTCATCTACAGTTGCTGTTATAATCTCTACGTCAGGATATTTTTCGTGAATATTTTTTAATCCTTCAGGTGCTGCTATTATACATATTACTTTTATATTTTCCATTGGAATATTCTTATCAGCATATAGTTTTATTGCTTCTAAAAGAGAATTTCCCGTTGCAAGCATCGGATCTGTTATGTATATATAAAATTTTTCAGGATTTGGTGCTTCCATAGGAACTTTATTATAATACCATACGGGTTTTAAGGTCTTTTCATCTCTATACATTCCTATATGTCTTATACATGCTTGCGGCAATATATCTATTGCTTCATCCGTAAATATTAAACCTGCTCTTAAGATTGGTGATATTATTATATTTATATCTTCTTCTACTGTTTTTACAGTTGTTTTTGTTATTGGTGTTTCTATTTCTTTATCTATTAACGGAAGATTTTTTGAGGCTTCGTATAATAAAACTCTTGTTATTTTTCTTGTTGCTATTCTCACGCCTTGTGAATCAGTATTTTTATCTCTCATTCTACATAAGTTTAAATAAATTACAGGATTTTTAATTACTCTTACATTTTTATATTCCATTTATTTTCTCCTTTTATTGTATTTTATTATTAAAATTCTCTAACTTATTTGTTGTTTCGTCAAGCCATTTATTTGTTTCTTTTAAAATTTTTGAAAAATCTTTTTTGTCTTTGTTTTTTATTGACGTTACAGTTTTTACTTCTTTTATATCTTCTACAACTTCTATATTTTCTATAATTTCCGGATTTTTAATGTCTTTTTCTAATTCGTCATATGATTTTGAGGTTTCTTTTGCAAAAAATGATACTCTATATGTAATTGATGATATTTTTTCAAACATATCATCTATCAATCCAACTATTGCACCCAATCTTTTTGGTGCCTCTACAACAATATATTCTTCCCTATTTTTACTTTCTTCTGTTGGAGGATATACTTCTAATGATTTTGAACCTCCAAGTCCATTAAATTCTACTGTTATTGTTGATCCTTTAGGTAGTTTTAAGTCTTTTTGTGTCAATCTAAATCTTACAAAAACCTCATTATCTATAATTTTGATTTTATTAACATAACCTATTGGAACCCCCATCATATGTACAGGTGAGCCTACTATCACACCATCTACATCTGGCATGAATATTTGATAGGAGTTATATTGTTTATCGTTATTTGCTTTTATAAATATAAGAAAATTCGCCAGACCTAAAAAAATAAAAAACCAAATACTAAGTTCTATAATCCATTTTATAGTGTTTTTCATTTTATTTTTATTAGTTATCATTTAAAATGTTTTTCCTATATTTTTTCAAGTTCTGATATATTTGGTTCAAGTAGTCGTCTTCCTACTTTTTCAAAGTATATTGAGCATAATTTCTTACTACCGTAATTTATAACTTTTTCAACGACACCTTCACCAAATTTTGAGTGTCTTACTCTATCATTTTTAGTAAATTCTACATTTTTTGGACTTTGTAATTCCGGTTGAGAAAATACCGGTAATTTAGGTTCTTCAGGTGTATCGTCAATGTATTTTGGAATAATTGGTTCTACAATTTCTTCTTGCTTTATTTGTTCCTGTTGTTCATTTTCGTGTAATTCTACATCAATCTCGCTAATCATATCTAAATCAGCTTCTGTTAACTCAGAAGAATCTTCTTGCTGTTGAATATTTATTATTTCTTGTTCTTGTAGTGGTTCTTCAATAGGTTTTTCTTCGACAACTTTAACTTCGTCTTCTTTTGGTTTTATTTCTATTTCCGGTTCAGGAAATTCTCTATATCCTTCTTCTTTCTTTTCTACTTCTTTTTCTATTTCTATTGGAACATTTTTTTCTATAGTTTCATTTTTTGTTTGTTTTTTAATATTTTCTTTATTTTGTTCTTTTTTATTCGGTTTTAAATTCATCTGAATATTTTTAAAAGCATTTTCAACTGGTGAATTTGCATACAATTTATCTAATTGTTCAGAATCAAAATTTTCCAATGTATTATTTTCATAAATATCATAATTAAAGTTTTGAGGTTGTCCTTGTTGAGGATAATTTTGTGAATATGATTGTGATGTTTGAGGCATCATTGGCATATATGGTTGAGTGTGCATCATATTTTGTGGAGGCATCATCATTGGATAAGGCATTTGCATTGGTATTTGCATTTGCGGTTGATAATAATATGGCTGAGGTATCATCTGTTGCGCCATTGTCATTTGATTCATATATGCAGGAGAGTAATTGTATTGTGGAACTGTATATGGCATTTCCATTGCCTGTTTTTGAGATAATTGCTGCATTTGATTTTGCATCATTGCTTCATTATCCATTTGTTTCATTTCTCTTTTTTTATTTCTTATTTTTTCTTCTTGGTCTTTATGAATTACATCTTGATATTGTTTATTAACAAGTTCTTTTATTTTATCTTTGAAAAATGCTGAAGTTGCTGTTTCTGTGTTATCACTTGTTCTTATTGTATCGTTAAAAATTCCTTTATCTGTTTTTAGGCTTACTATTAATGGTAAGTATTGTGTTTCTTGTCCATAAACAATGTATTCCCATTTAGCCAGTTTATTTAAGAAGACATTATATGCATCAAAATCGTCTTGTATTATTGTTGGAGTAAACATTATCATGTTTTTTGATATTTTTTTAAGTTCATTTAAATATTTGTAAGCGTAGCTAAGGACTGTAACAGTATTTATATTTTTTGTGAAATACATTTGTTTTAATAATTTTTTATCAGAATTTTTATTACTAATTGTAGTAAAAACTATTACTTCTTCATTCATTTTTGATATTTTATTATAGATAAATGAAATGTATTCTCTTTGAATTTCTTCATCAATATTTGACAAATCAATCAATGTAGTTGAATTTTCTATCAAACTTTTATTTAAGTTTAAAAATTCTTTTTTAGAATTTGCTAAAACACCCTTTTCTTGATATTTAAGAAGAGCATTTTTTATTAGAACCAATTCAACCATTTTTGACGATTTATATTGTGATTCTAAAATATCAATAAGACTATTTACAGGTATATACTGATTTTCAATTGTTTTTACATAATATTGAAGTTCTAAAAAAGTTTCTTGAATAATTGCTTTTGATTCAAGTGTTTTATACTCAATTCCTTTTTCTGAAATAAATCCTAATGATTCATAATTTACAGGTAATTTAAAGTTTTTACCTGCTACAAGTGTTCCGTTAGTATTGTCAAATGTTCCGACTGTATCGATTATTACAGTTCGTTTGTTGAAATTTTTTGCTAAGTCATTTAGCTTTCTGATTATTAAATCAGAATTTTCTTGGTTTTCAGATAAAATAAGAAGCTTATTTTTAATAAAATTAAAATCAAGTTTTAAAGGAATATTATCTTGAGCTAATTCTCCTAAAAGTATAGGATTATCACCCTCAAGAAGTTTAACTATTTCTGATAAATCCAAAAGACCTATTACACTATTGTTAGATGGAACCGTACCTTCAAAATTAATTAAATTTCCGTCTGGGGTAACGTTATAAATAAGGCGAGCTATGGCAATATTGCCATGTTTATTTATTTCCATGTGCATGATTTGGGCAATATAAGTTTCTCTGGAATCTTTTATCATTAAAAATCCAGCTAAAAATAGTTTTTCATCTTTTTCGAAAAACAATTTTATAAGGTTATTCTTAACCTCAAATATTCTCATGTACAGTTCCTTATTTATTAGGTTTATTTTATCATGAAAATATTTTTCTAATCAACAGAGAAAATTTCTTTAATATCGTCTAATGTCAATGATTTTGTAATATTTCTATCAACAGAAATTACATTATCAACTAAATCACGTTTAATAGACTTAAGTTTTTGAATTTTTTCTTCAACAGTATTTTTTGTAATAAGTCTATATACAAATACTTTTTTAGTTTGACCGATACGATAAGCACGGTCTGTTGCCTGATCTTCAACTGCAGGATTCCACCATGGGTCGTAATGAATTACATAATCTGCACCTGTCAAGTTCAAACCTGTACCTCCGGCTTTTAAACTGATTAAGAATATTGGAATACTCTTTGAAGAATTAAATCTTTCAACTGCACCTTGTCTGTCTTTTGTTTTACCTGTTAAGTATTCATAAGGTGTACCTGTTCTTTCAAGCCAATCTTTTATTATATCAAGCATATCTACAAATTGACTGAATAAAAGTATTCTGTGTCCTTCTGATATAATTTGTTCAAGCATGCCTTTCAAATGTTCAAATTTACCTGATTGAATCATACCCTTAACATTATCTTTGTCATAAAGTCTTGGGTGGCAACAAATTTGACGTAATCTAAGAAGTGCAGAGAAAATTGATAATCTGCTCTTTTCAAGTCCGTTTTGTTCAATAGATTTGAATAATTCTTCTTTTGTACTATCAAGTACATCAAGGTAAAAGTCTTTTTGTTCCGGTGTAAGTTCACAGTATGCAATATTTTCAACTTTATCTGGCAAGTCTTTTGCAACATCTCGTTTCATACGTCTTAATATGAATGGATAAATTTGAAGTTTTAAACGTTTTTCAACAGTTTTATCCTGTCTTTCCATAATCGGATTAACATATCTGTAATTAAATTCTGCAATATTGAACAAGAAACCTGGCATTAAGAAGTCAAATACTGACCATAATTCTTCAAGTTTATTTTCAATAGGTGTACCTGAAAGAGCAAGCTTGTGATCAGCTTGAAGTTGTTTAACTGATTGTGCAGTTTGACTTATTGCATTTTTAATATTTTGCGATTCATCAAGTATTACGTATCTGAAATTGTATTGTTTTAATTCTTCAATATCACGTCTTACGAGTGCATAACTTGTTATTACAACGTCATGTTCAGGTATTTTATCAAATAGTGTTTTTCTGTCTACACCAGATAGTTTTAAGCAAGTTAAATCAGGTACAAATTTTTGTATTTCTGATTCCCAGTTAAATACAACAGATGTTGGACAAATAACAAGTACAGGTTTTTCGCCATCAACTTCTTTTGCTTTTTGAATTAAAGCAAGTGCCTGAAGTGTTTTACCAAGCCCCATGTCATCAGCCAGAATACCATTTAAGCCGTATTTGTACATAAACCATAACCAGCCAAAACCTTTTTGTTGGTATTCACGGAATTTTGCTTTGATTCCTTTAGGCAAATCAACATCACCGCCTGTTGAAAATGTTGATATTTGATTCCAAAAATCTTCAAATCGTTCACTCATTACAAGTTCAAAATTTTGGTTTTTAAGTTCTGTTACCAGACCTGCACGATAAGTTTTTACGACAAATTCATTTTCATTATTTCTGTATGCATCAAATGAGTTAAACGATTTCATCATTGCATAAATATTTTCCGCTGGATATTCAACAAAACCTAAACTTCTTATTCTTGCATATTTTTCGTTACTTTGAATTGTTTCGTAAATATCATCAAAATTTATTATTTCATCTCCAACTTGACCGTATAATTTTATAACAAAACTATCGGCTGATTCTTCGGAAAAATCAATTTTTGCACACATTCTAAAAGGTTCTTCCATAACCTTAAAGAAACTCATATCATCTTTTTCTTCAAATACCCAGCCATCACCTGCTTTATTCATATAATAGTTGTAAAAATCAATAGCATTTTCTTTTTCTAAAGCAAGGTTATTTGTTTGCATAGGTACGAATTTACATGCTAAAAGCATTTGATATGCTTGATATTCGTGTTCTAAATTCCTTTTTACCCAATAGATTAAATCTTCTTCGGGTTTTTTAACTGTAATATAAGGTGATTTATCCTGTTTTGAAAAAGGAACTCTAACACCATCATATTCAAATTCCAAAGATGCTTTTAAAGATTGATCATAATCAATACCCAATGTTACGATATTTTTTGGAGGACGTTGTTCAAGCATTAATTTGCTTATTGATTCAGAAATTTCAACATCAATTTGTTCTCTTAATTTTGGTAATTCTTCATAAATGAATTTACCGCCCTCTGCATCTTTTAAATCTGTAAATGTTTGTTTAAGAAGGTTTTGAGGTAAAACATTCATTGAAACATTCGTAGGGAATATAATATTTTTGTATCTGCCCCACTTTATTTGACGAGAAAAGTATCTTACTTCTTCGAACGGAATTTCTTCATCAGAATCAGGTCGTTTCCAAGAAAGGGCAAGCATTATTGTTCCTGCTGTAGAGCCGTTAACAGAAAGAACTATTCTCCATTCATCTTTTACAAATTTAAGTCTTTGCTTGCTTCTTTCATCAAGAACTTCATCTGCTAAAGCTAATAACGGAAACATTGGTGCGAATTTTGTAATCGGAATATCGTACCAGCCTGCTTTTTTGTCTTGACGAGAAAGTTTTAAAAGATTTTTAAATATTTCAACTTCTGCAAGTTGTGAATTATTTAATGTGAAATTCGGATCATTCTTTTGTGCTTCCATTAAAGCCATTAAAATTGGTTCGATTGCCCTTACTACTTTTCCTGTAGAGCGAGACATTACAAGAATTGAAAAGAAATTTGGTTTTCTTTTTGGGTTGAAATGGAAAATATAATTCCCTGTTGGAGGTTCTGTTAGTGCTGTATTCTCATCAGGATAATCAAATTCCATGCCAAATTTTGTTTCTAACCAGTCTTCATAGGCATGTTCATTTATTGCTTTTATAGCAACAGCAACAGCGTGTTTACACCATTCTTCTTTCAACGGACAATTACATCTTGCTTCAACTTTATTTTTTTTGAATATTAAATCTGTTTTATATGCATCTTGAAAATTACCTTTAACTTTTCCCATATAAAAATTTTTTTCAGGAAAAGATTCAAGTATCATATTGCCGACATAGTATTCATAACCTCTACGCCAACTGCCTGCTGATGCATTTTCTTTTAAGAATTTGTAATTAAATTGCGGAACACTCATTATACTGTGGAGTATCTCTTTCTTTTACTTCATAAGGCCATCAATAAACGATTACAAGTTTATACCTCAAAAATCGTAAGATTATTATTTCATAAAAATTTTTTAATTGCAAGTATTTAATATTACTAAAAAACAAAAAATATTTATAAATATATTTTGAATTTTAATGTTAATAATTTGTTATTTTTACTGTTTTTGAAGTAAAATTATTTGTATGGAATTAGATTTAAACGAAGTAATTAAAATAACATCCGCAAAAGTTCTTAAAAACGAAACAACGTTAAAAACAATAGGATTTTCTACAGATACAAGAACAATCAAAAATGGTGAAATTTTTGTTCCTATAAAAGGTGAAAATTTTGACGGTGAAAATTTTATAGAAAATGCATTAAATAGTGATGCAGAAGGTTATTTTACCAGAAATGAAAATGTTTTTGATGATGCAAAAATAGTTTTAAGAGTTGAAGATACTCTTGTTGCTTATCTTGAATGTGCAAGATTGTGCAGAACAAATATAAATCCTAAAGTTATTGCGATTACCGGCAGTAGTGGTAAAACAACAACTAAAGAAATGATGTATGCAATTTGTTCTCAAGCTTTCAGAACTCACAAAACGGCTAAAAATCATAATAATGAAATTGGTTTTTGCCAAACATTATTTGAAATGCCTATTGATACTGAGGTTTTGATTATTGAAATGGGAATGAGAGGGTTTGGAGAAATTGAATTACTTTCAAAATACGCAATTCCTGATATATCAATTATAACAAATGCAGGAACTGCACATATCGGCAGACTTGGTTCAAAAGAAAATATTGCAAAAGCGAAATGTGAAATTACAAAATATCAAAAATCTGATGGAATTTTTATTACTGAAGAAAATCCTATGGTTGAAAATATTGTTGAGTTTGAAGGTAAAAAAATCTTTTGTACGTTAAAAGATGTTAAATTTTTAGAAAAAAAACCGGATTACACAAAATTTTTGTATAAAGAAAATGTTTTTGAAATAAATGTCAGTGGTGAATATAATGTAAAAGATGCAATAGAATGTATTGAAGCTGCTTTTGCTATAGGAATGAATATAAAAGATATTCAAAATGGTCTTAAAGAATACAAAAATATTGAAAAAAGATTTGAGATACAAGAAGTAAACGGATATAAAGTTATAAATGACAGTTATAATGCAAATCCTGATAGTATGAAAGGATTTGTTAAAAATGTATTGGAACTTTATGAAAAACCTGTTTTAGTTCTTGGAAATATGGGTGAATTGGGTGAAAATTCCGAAAAATACCATTTTGAAATAGGAGAATATATTAATACCTTAAACAAAAAAGATTTTATTGTTTTAACTGTTGGAGATTTAGCTTTAAAAATATCAGAAGCTTTATCTGATAACATAGAAACAAAAAACTTTAAAAATACGGCAGATTTGACACGTTACATTCTTGCTAATATAGATAAAAGTTATACAATATTTTTAAAAGCTTCACGTTCAGAAAAATTTGAAGATATAATAAAAATGTTAGAAGGAGATAATTTATGATAATGATAACGGTAGCTATGCTGCTGGGTTTAATATTATGTTTACTTTTTGGTGTACCATATGTAGATATTGTCAAAAAGAAAATGTTCAATCAACATATAAAAGATGTTGTAGCCGAACAGCATAAAGCCAAAGATGGAACTCCAACAACAGGTGGTATTTTTATTTTTGCTGCTATTGTTATAGCTTCTGTTACAACTCTTATGCTTGCACAAAAACTTACTACAACAGCGTTAATAATTTTAATAACTTTATTTTTCTATGCATTAATAGGTTTTCAAGATGATTATATTAAAATTAAAAATAAAGAAAATGATGGTATAAGTGCTAGAGGTAAATTTTTAAGACAAGTTCTAATAGCGTTGCTTCCTACAATATTTATAATGTACTTAAAGGGAGATGCTTCTACTTATTTAAGCTTTGGATTTTGGCATTTTAATATAGGCTGGTTATATCCTATTTTTGTTGTTTTTATTCTTACAGGTGCATCAAATGCGGTTAATTTGACAGATGGTTTGGACGGTTTAGCTGCTTCTTGCGGTGTTTTTGCGTTTTTAGCTTGTACTTTTATAGCTTATTATAGTGGTCAACACGAAGTTGCTATTATTTCTGCTACTGTTGTGGGTGCTTTAATTGGTTTTCTTAAATATAACAAACCAAAGGCACAAATTTTTATGGGAGATACAGGTTCTTTAGCTTTGGGCGGACTTTTAGGAACTCTTGCTGTTATTGGTAAATTTGAATTATGGCTTATTCCTATAGGTATTATTTTTATTTGTGAAACATTATCTGTTATGCTTCAAGTTTTAAGTTTCAAAACTACTGGAAAAAGAATTTTTAAAATGTCGCCTATTCATCACCATTTTGAGTTATGTGGATGGAGTGAAAAAAGAATAGTTGTTACGTTTGCCACTATATCTGCAATATTTTCTTTTATCGCAATAGTTCTTTCATATTTATTTTTTAGAGGTTTAATATAATGAAAACAAATTGGTTTGATAAAAAAGTTTTAATTTTAGGATTGTCAAAAAGCGGTATTTCTGCGGCTAAATATTTGAATGATAAAGGTGCAGATGTATATATAACCGAAATAAATGATGTTGCTCAAGAAAAATATCAAGAACTTTTAGATTTAGGAATTAAAGTAGAAACAGGGCATCATAGTGATGATTTTATAAAAGATTCTTATCTTGCAATTACAAGTCCGGGTATTCCGCCTCAAACAGAAATTTTTAGTCGTTTAAAAGAAGAAAAAATACCTGTTATATCTGAAGTAGAACTTGCTTATAAAGAATCTCTAAAACCTTTTATTGCGATAACGGGAACAAACGGAAAAACAACAACAACAGCTTTAACAGCTCATATCTTGAAAGAAGAATATAAAGCGGAAGCTTGTGGAAATATTGGACTTCCTCCTTGTGATTTGTTAAATCAAAATTTAGATTATTTTGTTCTTGAAGTAAGTTCATTCCAACTTCATTACAGCGATGCTTTTCAACCTCAAATTGCTTGCTGGTTAAACTTTACACCTGATCATGTAAACTGGCATGGCAGCCTTGAAAATTATTTTAATGATAAAGCAAAAATTTTTAAATTCCCTCAAGCTCCTGCTTTTGCTATTTTAAACGCAAAAGATGAAAAACTTGTTGAATTTAGTTCACAATGTCCATCTACTGTATTTTTCTTCGCTGAAAAAAGAGGTGAGAATGCTTGTTATATAGAAAATAATGAACTTTTATTTATGCGAAATAATAAAGTTGAAAAAATTATTGATGTAAATGAGATACCATTAATTGGTGAACATAATTACCAAAATGTTATGTGTGCTGTTATTTGTGCAAAACTTGTAGGTATTTCAAATGAAAATATCGTTAATGCTATAAAATCATTTAAAGTACCTGCGCATAGATTTGAATTTGTAACAGAAAAAAATGGTATAAAGTTTTATAATGATTCAAAAGCTACAAATCCTGAATCATCAATTGTTGCAATAAATTCATTTAATAATGGCGAAAATGTGGTATTAATTGCAGGTGGCAGAGATAAAAATACCGATTTAACAGAATTTTGTGAGTCTGTAAAAAATCATATAACAAGTGTTGTTTTAATTGGTGAGGCAGCAGACAGATTTGAAGAAAATTTGAGAAATTCAGGTTTTAATAACATATACAGAGAAGGAACTTTTGAAAGTGCGATTAATAAATCAGTTTCTTTAAATCCAAATGTAGTATTATTATCGCCTGCTTGTGCAAGTTTTGATATGTTTAGCGGATATGAACAAAGAGGAGATGTATTTAAGGATTATGTCTTATCCAAAGTATAGTAGAAAATCATATTCGCCAAAATATAGTGTAATAATTTCACCACCTGATAAAACATTGATGATAATTGTTGCATTCCTTGTTGTAATTGGTTTAATGTCAATATTTTCTGCAAGTGCACCAAAATGTATTGAAGCAGGAATTAATCCTTTAAAATTTGTTGCTCAACAATTTATTTTTATGATTTTTGGTATTATAGGTATTAAATTTTTTGCAAATTATGATTATAAAAATCTTGTTCCATTTACAATGATGGTATCAATGATAGTAATTGGGTTACTTGCATTAGTTGGTTTAACACCGTTAGGTTTAACGGTTAATAATTCAACAAGGTGGCTTGCGTTAGGTCCATTGAGTTTTCAACCTTCGGAATTTTCTAAACTTGCAGTTGTATTACTTCTTGCAAGTGCATTTTGTAAAAATCCAAAAATAACTCAACAAAAAATGGTTTATTTTTTCCCAATATTAATTATGGTTTTGTTTATATTTAAGCAGCCGAACTTGTCAATGGTAATTTTATTGGGAATGACATCTTTAATTATGTGGTTAAGTGCAGGCGGGCCTTTAAAAGCTGCAATGACAGTTATTTTTGGGGGTGGAACTTTTGTTGCATTAAATATTTATACAGCTTTAAATGGTATGTGGTCTTTATTAAAGCCATATCAATTAACTCGTATAACAACATGGTTAAATCCCGAATTAGATTCTCAAGGAGCAGGGTATCAAATTGTTCAATCTTTAACAGCATTTGCTACAGGTGGATTTTTTGGGGTTGGCTTTGGTAATTCTAAACAAAAATTATTTTGGCTTCCTGAATCTCATACAGACTTTATTTATTCCGTAATTGGTGAAGAATTAGGGTTTATCGGTTGTGTAATAGTAATAATATTATTTTGGACTTTTATACATAGAGGTTTAATTATAGCTTCTCGCTGTCCGGATATGTATGGAAAGCTTTTAGCCGTAGGAATTACTTTTTCAATCGGATTTCAAGCATTTTTAAATATATCGGTAACTTGTTCATTTTTACCGGCAACAGGTGTTCCGCTGCCTTTTATAAGTTATGGCGGTTCATCTCTTATGGTAACATTATGGATGATAGGTATTTTATTAAATATTTCAAAAAAACGTATTAAAAAAATAAGGGAACATAGTAATGTCAGATACATCTAAAAATCATAAAAAATATACATACTTTATAACAGGTGGAGGTACAGGAGGTCATATATATCCTGCAATGGCTGTTTGTGAAGCTTTGAAAAGTGATGAAGAAACAAAAGATATTTTTTATATAGGTAATCCTAAAAATTTAGAATATGATATTGTGAAAAAAGCAGGGTTTAAATTTTTACCGATAAAAGTTTCAGCTATGCCGAGAAGGTTGAGCTTTGGTCTTATAAAATGGGCTATTGAACTTGAGCTTGCTAATTGGAAAGCTTTATATTATCTCTTAAAATATAAGCCAGATTGTATTTTGGGTACAGGAGGTTATGTTAGTGCTCCTACTTTATTTTCGGCAAGTATTATCAAAAAACCGTTTATGATTCATGATTGTGATATTCATCCCGGTATTGTTACAAAATCAGTTGCACCATTAGCAAAGGCAGTTTCACTTGCATTTGAAGAAAGTCAACAATTTTTAAATTCTCGTAAATTCTTTATTAACGGTAATCCTATAAGAAAAACTTTTAAAGATTTATCAAAAGTTGATGCAAGAATAAACTTAGGTTTAGAAAATAAAAAAACAGTATGTATAATGGGTGGTTCTCAAGGTGCTAAATCTATTAATAATGCTGCAGTTAAAATCTTAAAAGATTTGTCTCAAAAATATAATGCTCAGGTTATTTTTCAAACAGGTAAAAAGCATTATGAAGATTGTATTCAAAAGCTAAAAGAAATTTATCCTGAATATGAAAAAGATAAAAATATAATTGTAAAACCATATTTTGACGATATGGCAACAATACTAAAATCTAGTGATATTGCAGTTTCTAGATCAGGTTCTTTAAGTTTATCGGAAATATGTGCTTGCGGAATTGCACCGATTTTAATTCCGTATCCTTATGCTGCAGCAGATCATCAACGTAAAAATGCTAAAGCAATGTTTCACAAAGAGGCTTGTATTTACCTTGAAGATTCTGATACAAATCCCGAATCCTTAATGAAGTTTATATCATTTTTATTGGAAAATCCTGATAAATTGGAGCTGCTTCAAAATAATACAAGAAAATTAGCAAAATATGATTCAACGGAAAGAATAATAAAGCAATTAAAAAGTATAGCAAGATGGAAAAACAAAATTACGAAAAAGCAATAGAACTACTAACTTCGCAGGGAAAATTTTATATAAATCTTGGATTAGACAGAATAGAAAAAATACTGGAACTTTTAGGCAATCCTCACAAACACATGAAATTTATTCATGTTGCGGGAACTAACGGTAAAGGTTCTGTTTGTGCTATTTTAAATTCTATTTTTATTCAGCAGGGTTATAAAACTGGATTGTATACAAGTCCGCACGTTTTTGACTATACTGAACGTATAAAAATTAATGATAACGAAATTTCAAAAGAAAAATTTTCACAAAAAATATTTGAAATAGAAGAACTTGCTCAAAAAAATAATATTCACTTAACTGAATTTGAAATTTTAACGGCAATAGCATTTTTATATTTTAAAGAAAATAATTGTGATATTGTAATTCTTGAAACAGGTTTAGGTGGAAGATTTGATGCCACAAATGTTATAACTTCACCTCTTTGTTCAATAATAACATCTATAAGTTTTGACCATACGGAAAGATTGGGAAATACTATTGAAGAAATAGCTTTTGAAAAAGCAGGAATAATAAAAAATGCACCGGTTGTTATTCAAAAAAATAATAAAGGTTTTGAAACAATAAAAGAAGTTGCCGGTAAAAATCTTGTCATAGCTACAAATTATCAATTTGAAGAATTGAGTTTAAAAGGTGCTTACCAAATAGAAAATTTAGGACTTGCATTGAGTGCGGTTAATTTAATATTGCCTAATATAAAAATAACAGATATTAAAGAAGCATTAAAAAATGTTCATCACAAATTTAGATTTGATATATTTGAAGATAAAAAATTAATTGTTGATGCTGGTCATAATCCTGACGGAATAAGAGTTTTGAGAGAAAGTTTAGATACGTATTTTCCAAATCAAAATTTCAGATTTATTTTTGGATGTTTAAAAAATAAAGATTATAAACAAATGCTTTCCAATCTTGTAAAAGATGGTGATGAAATTTATTTTTACCATTACAACAATCCAAATTCAGTTGACGTTGAAGAGTTACAAAAAATTTGTCCGATAAAATCGGAAAAGTTTATTGACGGAAGTATTTTAAAACAAGATAAATGGAATATTATTTGTGGTTCTATTTATATGATTGCAGAAGTTTTATCAAAAATTTAACTTTTTTGGTATAATAAACTAAAATAAAGGAAAAGGAGTTTATTATGGCTAAAGATTGCAGTTTTGATGTTGTTTCCGAATTTGATAAGCAAGAACTTGTTAATGCGGTTGATCAAGTTAAAAGAGATATTTCATCAAGATTTGATTTAAAAGATTCTAATTCGGATATAGTTTTAGACGGAGATAAAACAATAACTATCACAACTTGTGATGATATGAAATTAAGAAATATTTATGATATTTTGCAATCGAAAGTTGTAAAAAGGGGTTTAAGTATAAAAATTCTTGATCCTCAACCTGTTGAAAATGCTCTTGGCGGTAATGTAAGACAAGTTTATAAATTAAGAAAAGGTCTTTCGCAAGAACTTGCAAAAACTATTGTTGCTGATATAAAGGCTTCAAAATTAAAGGTTCAAGCTTCAATTCAAGGTGAACAAGTTCGTGTTAGCGGTAAGGATAAAGACGAATTACAAGAAGTTATAAAAATGCTTCGTTCTAACGAAGAAAAATATAATTACCCGCTTCAATTCGGCAACTACAGATAAAATTTATTTAGAATAAATAATATTTTAGCAGAGGATTGTGAGTAAAAATTTTCCTCTGCTTTTTTAAATATTAATTCCTAAAATAATTGAAATACACATCAAAAGTGAGAAATACATTTGGATATTTCTTGCCTGATACATTCTAAATCGAAAATTACCAATACCTTGTTTTTGTATTTCTTTCCAATTTTCAAACGGAATATGCCAGAATTTTTTTTCAGGTACAGAATTTTTGTCATTGTTATATAAAGTCATAGAATTTATCAAATCAATTACAAGAGGTATTGTTACAAGCGGTAAAATGTAGGTTTGAGGAAAATAACCGGAAAATATATTGTAAATTAACAAAATATATCCGATACCATAAATTATTCCATAACCTAAGATAGCTTTTTCTTTTGTTCCAAATTGTATGCAAAGAGTATTTTTATCTGATGCTACATCTCCATCAAAATCAAGTAAGGCATTAGTGTATAAAAGTCCTATTGTAAACATAACAACAATAGCACTCAAAAGAAATACTTCCATGTTTATATTTTTTGTCATAACCCAATACACTCCACCAAAAAGTATTGGACCAAAGACAACGCCCACTGCAAATTCACCCAAACCCCAGCTTGACCATTTTGCATAAGTTAATACAAAAATTCCGCCTAAAACAGCAAAGATTATTACAGGAATTCCTGTTTGCATAAATAGGTAAAAGCCTATTGAGCAGGCAATTAAGCAATAAATACAAACAACACCTAAAACTTGATTTAAAGTAGCTTGTCCATTTGTTATGTATTTACATTTTGATTCTGTTTGCTGTTTAAGGGTTCCTTTTTTCTGTAATTCTTTATAATCAACATAATCATCAAATAAATTAGTTGCTAATTGTCCAAAACAAATTCCGATAAGTGCTAAAATTCCATTTAAAACATTTCCGCCGTGGTTATATGCGTATGTAAATATCACCAGCCATGAAAAAACTGACATTGGTACAGTGAATATTCTTGAATTTTCAAGCCAAAATAATATTCTCTTAATCATTTAAAATCCCTGAAATTGATTTAACTTCTTCATAACTTGCACCATTTTCTAAAAGTTCTTCTGAAGATAGTCCAAAAAGAGTTATTAAATCTTCTATATTTTCATATTTATTTGTTTTTCGAAGACCTTTTACAACTTTATTTATAGCATCTTCTCTTGATAAACTTTCGAACGGAATATTTTTACTTTTGTTCATACCTCTTTTGAGAGCTTTTCCCATAATATTAATTAACTCCCATAGCTAATAATCCGGCACCTATCATTCCTGCATAGTTACCTGCAGTTGCCTTTAAAACTTTTGTAGGTTGAGTTACAATTTGAGAATTTGTTTCGTTTTCTAAATATTGTGTATTAACAAATTCTGACATAGAACCTGACAATACAACACAATCAGGGTCAAATAAATTAGCCAAACCGATAATACCTGCTAAAATGTCATCTTGCCATTTATTAAATATTTTTGTCATTAATTCATCTTTTAATTCCAATCCGCCAATAACATCATAAGTTGTTATATCAGGATTTTTTGAAATTTCTTCTGCCGTTTTCTTTAGTCCTGTTCCTGATGCGTAAGCTTCAAAACAATCCCAGCTTCCGCAAGTGCATTTTCTGCGTTTATCAGGATACATCTTAAAGTGCATTTCACCCGCTGCACCTGATTTTCCTTTGAATAATTTATTATTTAAAATTATTCCTCCGCCAACACCCGTACCAAGTGTAAGCATTATAGAATTAGGCATTCCTTTAGATGCTCCTATTATATGTTCTGCCCATGCAGCTGCATTTGCATCATTTTCTACAAAAACTTTTTTGTTTGTAAGTTTATCAAATTCTATTGTTCTGTATCCTTCAACAAGATTTCCTGTTGAACTTATTACCTTTGTGTTTTCATTATTTACTGCACCGGCTGTTGCAAAAGCTACTACATCAATTTCATTTTCATGTCTTTTAATTATTTCCTTAAAAAGAGATTTTATTTCTTCTAAAACTTTTGGTGTTGAATATTTTTCAACTTCGCTTATAATATTACCTTTTTCGTCGATAACAGTAGAATATATTTTTGTTCCGCCAACATCTATACCGAGTGCTTTCATACTTATTTAGCCTTTCTTAAAAATTATCTTTGTACAAATCTTTTTGTTATAAGTTGAGGTCTTGTAATTGCAGAACCTATTACAACACAATGTGCGCCTAATTCAAACGCTTTTGTTACTTCTTCCGGTTTCCAAATTCTTCCTTCTAAAACAACAGGTTTTGAAGTATTTTTTACTAAATTTTCCAATAATTCAAAATCGGGTTCATTATTTTTTAAAGGTGAATATTGAGTATAACCGGAAAGTGTTGTGGAAATCATATCAACATTCATTTTGTCGCAGGCAATACCTTCATCAAGTGTTGAAATATCTGCCATTGAAATTCTATTATTCATTTTTATAAATTTAATTATCTCTTCGACGGTACAATTAGGTCTTTTTCTTAATGTTCCGTCAAACGCTATAATATCTGCTCCTGCTCTAACAAGTTCTGTTACTTCTTTAAGAGTTGGCGTAATATAAACTATTTCTTGCCAATTTGCCGGTATAGAATCCGGTTTAGTAAGTCCAATTACAGGTACATCAGTGAGTTTTTTAGCATTTCTGACATCTCGAGAACCTGCAACTCTAAGTCCTCCGGCTCCGCCTTTTAAAACTGATTGCATCATAGCAATCATACATTCTTCTTTATATAACGGCTCATTAGGCATTGCTTGGACTGATACTACTACTTTATTTTTTAATTTGTCAATTACATTCATAACTTTATTATACATTAAAAAAATTTCATGCTAAAATACAGAAAAAAGGAAGAATTATGAAAAAATCATTAGTAAAATATCCGTTTTTAACACAAGATGTTGAAGTTTATGAGCAAGATAACGGACACAAGATTGTTTTAGCACATAAAGAAGGCGGACTTGTTAATATTAGTTCGTGGGTTAAAACAGGTTCTATTAATGAAAATGACGAAAATAACGGTATTTCACATTTTCTTGAACACTTAATGTTTAAAGGTACTCACAAACATAAAGCTGGTGATTTTGACAGAATTCTTGAAGCTAAAGGTGCTATTGTTAATGCAGCAACATGGAAGGATTATACTTTTTATTATGTAACTTTACCAAAAGGTGAAGGTAATAAAGATTTTTACGAAGCTATTGAACTTCATGCAGACATGATGATAGATCCTATTCTTCCTCCGGAAGAAATAGGTTCGGAATTTGATTTGAACGATAAAAATGTAAAAGACAAAAGAGAACGACACGTTGTTATTGAAGAAATAAGAATGAGAGAAGACCAACCTTGGACAAAGGTTTATAATACCGTAAATCATAATATGTATACTTCTCATCCTTATAAAAGAGATGTTATCGGAACGGCACAAATAATTTCTCAAGTTCCTCAAGTTGCTATAATGAATTATTACAAAACTCATTACACACCAAATAATGTAACAACAATTATTGTAGGGGATTTTGACCACAAAGAGATTTTGAATAAAGTTATAAAAGAATTTGATTGGAATGGCAGAGAAAACTATCAAAATCCATGTTATGAAATTGATAAACCGACTCAAGAAACAAAATATATCGAAAATACAGCGCATATTAATTCTGCATTTATGATGTTCGGTTATTTAGGTCCTATTGCCAAAGATTTAAAAAATACAATTATGTTGGATATGCTTGCAATAATTCTTGGCGATGGAACAAGTTCAAGATTAAACCAAAATTTAATTGAAAAACCTAAAAATCCGATATTTAATATGATTAATGCTGAACATTATATATTTAAAGACGGTACAAATTTCTTTGTTCAAGGTAATTTTAAACCAGAATGCAAAGAAGAAGCTTTAAAACTTGTAAAAGAAGAAATTGAAAAAATTAAATATGATATAACAGAAAAAGAATTTAAAAAAGCTGTTAAAAAAACAAAATCAAAATTTGCGAACAATGCAGAAACAGTATCAGAAATTGGAGAAAATATTGGATATTACATGACAGTGTGTGATGATTTAGCACTTGTTTCAGATTATTTAGATACCTTAGAACATATTACAATTGAAGATTTACAAAATTGTGCAAAAGAATATTTTGATATTAATAATGCAACGATATCAGTTCTTTTGCCAGAAGAATAGAAAAGGAAGAAACATATGAAAAAATTATTATCAGTAGCTTTATTAGCAGGAATGCTTATGATTTCAACACCTGCATTTGCTGCAGGAACAACAGGTAAAGTAACTCCAAAATCAGTAGCTGCAGGCTTAGTATCTCTTTTGATTTGGCCGGGTATAGGACAAGCTATTAACGAACAAAAAGGCGACAAAGTTGTTACTCATGCTTTACTTGGTTTAACAGGTGTTTTTAGATTTTGGTCTTGTTATGATGGTTGGGTTGACAGACAAGGTGGTTATTGGGAAGGCAGAATTTAAAAAAATAATTAAAAAAAAATAAGAGAAAGACTTTTGCCTTTCTCTTATTTTTTGCGAAATTTTAAATTTAAGTTGTAGGAGTCAATTTTTCACTTAAATAAGCAATAGTTCTTGGAAAATGTTGCTGTAAATATTGTGTTCTTATACCTATTTCACCAACTGTTTGATATGTATTTAATAAAGCATTTGTTTCTGCAATGGTTTCTATTCTTCCTCTTTTTTTATTTCCTGGTACAGCTTCATCAGCAATAAAGTAACTAATATGTTCTCTTTCATTTGTAGGAAACTCTTTTAAGAAATTTTGTCTTTCATTTTCATAAATTTCTTTAAACTTTTTGTCATCTCTTAATGAACCTTCAATAGCAGAGCCTAATTTTCCTGTTTCATCATCCAGTTTCATACAAAATGGTTTACCTCCTATATCTGTTGCATGTCCTAATTCATGCAAAAATACAAAGGTATCATCAGATACAGCAAGTGATGAAGACATTAAAATAGGAGCGTCAATATCTATACTATCTAAATCAAAATTCATTTCTGTTTTACAATAAGAACGTAATTTATTATCTATTTCATTAATTTTTAATACGTTGTTTTTTAGATTTATAAGTTCATCACCAGAAATTGTTTTCAACATATTTGCAATTTTTTTGTCATCGCCTTCAACAAAATCTTTTAATTTAATTTTAGAAGTTTCATTTTTCTTTTCATCTGTTACATTTAAAATATTAGAAGTATTGTCTAATTCAATTAAGTATGTTTTATCATTTCTTGAAGAACGGAATTTATTATCACCTAAAACTTCAAAAGATTGAGATTGTTTCATTAAAACTTTACCGTCAAGAGATGTAATTTTATAATCAATAATTCTATTTCCGTTTGGATCATCTTCATATCTGAATTGTGTTCTTGTCATATCCGGAGAACGCATATCCTTTTCTATAAGAATTGCACCTGTTTCTTTATTTTTTGTTACTTTTGAAACATCTCTGGTTTTTCCGTTAGGAAATTCGTATTTAACATTGAACATACCTTCAACGTCAGATTTATCATATGTTTCTTTTCTTATTAATTTATTGTTGTTATCACGTCTTATTTTAACGGCATTAACCATCATCGGATAACCTTCTTTTGTATATTCAAATTTTGTTTCAGAAAAAGTATTTGTTCTGAAATCTGTTGTCATAACGGTCTTATGAGAAGGTTTTCCGTTTGAGTTATAATTAAATTTAATTGATTCCTGTTCCAAAACATTTAAATCTTTATCCAAAAGTTTTAAATTTTTTGAGCCATCATTATTTTTTGCACTTAAAACATAATTATTTTTTCCGTTACACGCAGCTCTTTTAAGAGTTATTTCAGCTGTTTTACTCAACGTCATATCTTTTACCAAAGATAAAAATTTATCCTCATCAATCTTGTCGCTTGCAACTAATTCAACACTTTTCTTATCAACTTTGTATGAAGCCATCTTAGCATCCATAGTTGATTTTTCATTTGCTAAATTATCATTAGCTTTATGTGCTTTTACACCGTACATTGCCATGTAATAACTTGAATTTGACGGAGATGACTGCTTTTCTTCATGTTGTATAATATTATCTTTTTTTAATTTCTCTTTGCTTTCATTTTCTTGTAAAGGTTTTATATTTTTTATTTCATTGTTTGAATTAATTTGCATTTCTACCTCACGATATGATTTTATATATTTTATAAAATATATAAAATCATATCAACTTATTTTAACTTTTGTAATTTAAATTTTAAATGACGGCTTAATTTAAGCCGTCATTTGTTTGATTAAAAGTGTTTTTTATTTTAGTTTTCTTCAATAATATCTACGATTAAATCGCCATAATTATTAACATGTCCTGTTGTTTCTTCCACAGAATATTTAAAATTAGGATCTTTTGCCAATTCTTCTTCTATTCTTTTGTCGGCATCATCAATGTCTTTGTAATCGCCTAACAAGACTTTTGCATCATAAACATTTTTTTCTTTTTTATAAAGATGATACATTTTACACCTCTTTTCTTTTTACAATTTCATTCTACCTCAAAAAATAATTTGGTGTAAAATTTATTTATGCAAGAAGAATTAGACTTAATAAAACAAAAATGTTTAATATGTGAGAAATGTTCTCTTTCAAAGTCAAGAACAAATGTTGTATTTTCTGACGGAATTCCTAATAATAAGTTAATGCTGATTGGTGAAGCTCCGGGATATTGGGAAGATGTTAAAGGAATACCGTTTGTCGGAAAAGCAGGACAACTTTTAGATAAGATTTTTGCATCGGTAGGACTTTCAAGAAAAGAGCATGTTTATATTTGTAATACAATAAAATGCCGTCCACCCGAAAACAGAAATCCTTTACCCGAAGAAAAAGAAGCTTGCAGAGAATATTTGGATGAACAAATTAAAATAATTAATCCCAAAATAATGCTTTTGTGCGGTAATGTTGCTGTACAATCTATCTTAGGCAATGTTGGCGGTATAACAAAAGTTAGAGGTAAATGGTTTGACGGCAGTAAATACGGTTTTGAAAATGTGAAAATTATGCCTATTTTTCATCCGTCTTATCTTTTAAGAAATGATTCCAGAGAAAAAGGCAGTCCTAAATGGCTAATGTGGCAAGATATTCAAGAAATCAAAAAAGAATATGATAAATTATAATTATTTTACAGTATTGACCAAATTTTAAAAATATCAGACAATAATTAAATAGTGTTTAGGAGCGCAAGTATGAACATAACTTTTGATAAGCATTCTTTAATTATTGACGGAAAGAGAGAATTTATCAGAAGTGGTTCTTTTCATTATTTCAGAACACCGGGGTATGAGCTTGCAAAAGATAGATTCATGAAAATGAAATCTGCCGGTTATAATACTGTTGAAATATATTTTTGGTGGAAATATCACAGTGCAAAACAAGGAGAATATGATTTTTCCGGAATAAAAGATGTTGAAAAGGTTTTACAGGCAGCTAAAGATGTTGGTTTATATGTAATTTCAAGACCGGGACCTTTTATTAATAGTGAAGTCAGTGCAGGAGGTTTTCCTCTTTGGCTTATAAAAGATAAAGATGTTATTCCGAGAAACAGAATAGGTACAGAGTATCATTACAGTGAAAAATATATGCAATATATTACTGAGTGGTATGACAAAATTATTCCGATAATTAATAAATTTGATAATGTCATATTGTTTCAAATAGAAAATGAATACGCAAATGATGAAATGGATGAAACATATATGCGTAAACTTTACGATATGGCAAGGGAAAGAGGGATAAAATGTCCTATATTTCATAATGATGCTGCACCATGGGGTTTGTGGGCTGATGTTGTTGATATTTATGCGTGTGATACTTATTTATATATAAATCCTAACCAAAATTGGAGAAAAGATTGTTTTTGTTTTGATACATTGGATAATTTAGAGTGCGTATTTGAATGTAAAGAAAATGCACCTTCATTTATTGCAGAAATGCAGGCAGGCTGGTTTGATAAGTGGGATGGTTCAGGCTATGAACATATAAGAAAAGATTTATCTGATGAACATATAAATATTGTTACCAAAACAGCTTTATCTCAAGGGGTAACATTGTTTAATCATTACATGTGTGCAGGTGGAACTTCTTGGGGAAATATTGCATGTGATGAAGTTTATACAAGTTATGATTTTACCGCACCAATTAGTGAATATGGTGTTTTGGAAGACAATTATTTTAAAGTTAAAGAAATAAATTATTTCTTAAAATCATTTGGTTTTACGAATACAGAACCTGTTGATAATATTGCTGTTAAAGATGAAAACGGTGTTTATTCAAAAATTAGAAAAGATAATGAGAATTCTTGTAAATGGTTATTTTTACGTAATTTAAATGAAGAAGAAAAAGCAGTTAAAGTCTTTGAAAAATATGATTCTTTAATAAAACCGTATGATATGAAAGTTTGTCCTGTTAATTTAAAATTATATGCTTGTGAAATAGAATTTTCAGATATAGAAATTTTTGCAAGATTAAAAAATGATGACAAAGAAACAATATTTTTAATTGCGGATGAAAATACTTATATGTATTTGTCAAACGGAGATAAAATTTCAGGTAATAAAAAAGATTTTGATAATTTAAAATTTGAAGAAAACGGTAAAATAACTCAATTTGTATTTTTAACAAGAAATTTATGTAAAAAAACTTGGATAAATAATAATAAAGTAATTTTTAATGCTGATTACGTGGCAAAAAATGATACCATAGCACTTAAAAAGAGTGCGGAAATATCTTATTTTGATTTAAAACATGGATTTTCAAGAAATTCCTTTAAAACACGACCTCAAACAAATCATACATTAACTTTAAAAAATCTTGATGTAAGTTTTTGTGCCCCTGAGATAGATATTGATTATGATTATTCTTCTTGGAAAAAGTTGGAATGTTCAAAATATGATTCTTTATCATGCGGTTTATCAGATGAATTTACATTCTACAAAGGTAAAATACCAAAAAACATAGAAGAAATTACATTGAGTGCCAGACACTTATTTGCAGTTTATATAAACGGAAAAGAAATTTTAAGCCGTAACAGTTACAAAATAGAAAAATTACAGCAAATCCCTGAAACAATTCAAATTCATCTTGATAAAAAAGTTTTAACTAAAGAAGATAATGAATTAACTATTTTGGTTGAAAATTTGGGATTTGATAAAGGTTTTTCCGGAGAAACAAATCATCCGAGAGGACTTGTAACTTTTGAAACAAACCCAAAATATGATGTTAAATTTTCCGTAAATGAAAAATTGTCAATAGAACGTGGTGATAATAGAGAATCGGATTCTCCATATTTAGCTAAAATTACGGGAACATTTGATGTTAAATTTAGAGAAGATGAAATATTTTCTAAATATTTGTATCTCAAAAATTTTCCGTACAGACGCGCAACGATATTTTTAAACGGTGTAAAAATAGGCAGATATATTAAAAGGGCAAATGTTCAGGATAAATTTTATTTAATAAATGAATTTTTGAAAGAACATAATACAATTGATATCGTAGTATGGCAAAAATCAAGAAATATACATGATTCATGGGACTTTAAAAACGAAATGAAAAATGTTATAATTGAGGTAGGAGATGAAATAAGATATCAATTATTTTAAAGGAGTTTTGCCCTGTGATTGTACCTGAATTTTTGTTAAAAAAAATTTATCAAAAAGGAACGTTAAAAAAAGATGACTCTGGAGTTTCTTTTGAGTTAAAAAATATTCTTGGCCCCGGTTTTATAAGTGGTTTTAATTTTGTGCAGATAAACGATAAAAAGTTTGAATCGGCTGATGTTGTTTTTGTAACAGATGGTACAGAAATAAAAGGTAATGAAGTAACAGAAGAAACCCCTTTAAAATTTAGATTGGGTCAAAAAGGAACTATAAAAATAGCAGATACAACTTGTATTCAAGATGGTCTAAATAAAATAATAATAGAAATTATGAATCCTGAAGCCGGTAAAGTTATTGTTAAGTTTGAAGATAATGTTTAATTTAATATAAAAAGGACTTAATTAAGAATTAAGTCCTTTTTAATAAAATTGTTATAAATAATTTTAATCAAGTTTAAAATTATTTGAATAATCATCTTGAGTTTGAGGATAATTATTTTTTAAAGGGTCAAAATTACTATCTACATCCGTTTTTAATTTTTCCATGTATGTTTGACCATTTTTAATAACTTGTAATTGTTCTGTAAAAGTATTTTCTAAATAAGAAAATATTCTTTCAACATAAATATTGGCACCTTCACGAGTTCTCATAGCATCATCTGCAGCTTGGAGTCTCACGTTTTCGGCATCATCTAATGCTCTGCGTTTTATTTCTTCGCATTCCGCTATAACTTGTTCTTTTATCTTTTCAGCTTCACTTTGAACAGCCTTTAAAATATCAGATTCACTTAAAAGGCGACTTGCTTCATTTTGTGCATCAGTAATAATTTTTTCAGCTTTTTGTTGAGCTTCTATTTGCAATTCTTCACGTCTTCTCAAAAGTGCTCTCGCATCTTGAATTTCTTGCGGTAAAGCACCGTATAAAGTGTCAACAATTGTTTCTATATCCTTAACTTTAACTGTTACTAAATAGTTTGGAATAATTGGAAAACCTTTTTCAAGACAAATTTCCAATTTTTTCAAAAGGTCGTAAACAGGTTTTAAAAATTGATCGTAAGATTGCATACTCATTTATATTTTATCCCTTGTTTAAGTCTGTTTTTACTAATAATTTTACAATTAAAATATCAAAAGTCAAATTATCAGAGAAATTTGGCTCTTAAAAATTTTTCTACATTTTCAGGTACAAATTTACTTACATCTCCTTTTAACATAACTACTTCTTTAACAGAACTTGAAGAAATAAAATTATATTTAGGTCTTGTTGTAAGGAATATTGTTTTTATTTCTTTATCAAGAGCACTATTTGTTTGAGATAATTGCATTTCATATTCAAAATCAGAAACTGCTCTAAGTCCTCTTATCAAAACCATTGCTCCTTTTTTGCGAGCATATTCAACAGTTAAACCTTGAAAACTGTCAACTTCTACATTTTGAAAATCTTTAACAGCTTCTTTTATTAAGGTTAATCGCTCTTCGACAGGTAAAAAGCCGCCTTGCTTTTCTGCATTATATGCAACTGCAATAATTACTTTATCAAAAATAGCTGCAGCTGTTTTAAGCACGTCTAAATGTCCATTTGTAATTGGATCAAAACTTCCCGGATATAGTGCAATTTTCATAAAATATTCCTCTCTTTTAACTCATTTATTATACACGAAAAATGAATTATTAATTTTTTGTTTATTTTTTAATAATTTCTAAAAAAAGGTGTTAAATTAAAATTGTAAAAAGAAAGTAGTATAACATTTAAATAGAGAAAGGCGTTTCAGGTAAAACTGAAATGGAAAGAGAAAATGGCAAAGACAATTGGTATTGACTTGGGTACAACAAACTCAGTAGTAGCAGTAATGGAAGGTGGTAAACC
>CACZSH010000053.1 GCA_902783785.1 uncultured bacterium
AAAAATAAAAAAGATTTATATAAACTCTCTCTCTCTTAATAATTTAAAGTTTCAACCCGATTTATTTAATCGGGTTTTTCTTTTATTTGTTTAGTATAAATGAATTGCATTTACAGGACAAGAATATATTGCATCATATAAGTCATCAGAGAACTCCTCAGTGTATTTTTCTTTGTTATATATAACTCCATTTTTTGTTATTTCAAAAATAGTTGAATTTACTTGTACGCAGGCCCCACAATTTATACAATTATTTGTTATAAAGATATTCATAATTAAATTTTATGGTTATTTTAAAAATTAACATTACATAAAATACCTATTTTTCTAAAAAAATAATATAAATATATGGTTGATTTTAAAAAAAAATTTATTAATATATAAACGAAGTATTATACAGGAGAAAATATTATGGGTACAAAATTAGATGGAACATCTTTATTTACCGGTATATCATCTGGTATGAATAATACATTTTCAGTATTATCTAATACGTTTAAAGATGGTGTCACACTTGCAAATCTTAATAGTAATACCGCAACTACTGCTTTAACTTCCAATTCATTAGGTACAAGTTTTAAATCATATTTAACATCTAATTTTTCAAATTTAGATAAAAATCATGATGGTAAATTAACTCAAGATGAGTTATCAAATTTTACTAATACTCTTGCTACAACAGGTATTTCTAGGGAACAACTTTATACACTAGGTACAAGCACAGGTATGAGTTCATCTCTATTGAATACGGTTATAGACTACTTTGATGAAATTGATACTAATAAAGATGGTAAAGTTACAAATGCAGAAATTCAAGATTTTAGCGTAAGATCTGAGAAAGAAAAGCAACGCAAAGAAGATTTAGAGCGAATGTTGAGTAATATGTCAACTTTCTACGAATCAAATGCTTCTTCTACAGGTAGCTTACTAGATTACAAGTATCTACAAGATGAGGATTCATAATCCTTAATAAACATAAAAAACAAGATTAATCAGAAAATCGGCCATTAACATAAAGATGGTCGATTTTATTGCCGCTTTAGTAGTCGAGATACCTACTTCTTTTGCTCCACCTCTTGTTTGATAACCTTGTGTAGCGCACACTAATGCAATTAAAATACCAAAAATGAGGGCTTTAAATAAACTAATATAAACATCTTTCATCTTAAGCCAAAGCCAAACAGAGTTTAGGTATCTATAAGGATGAAGTCCAATAGTAAAATATGAAACTAGTAAGCCCCCTAATATTCCGAACAGTTCTGCAATTATAACTACCATTGGAACAGTTATTGCTGCTGAAATTATTCTTGGTGCAAAATAATACCCAACAGGGTCAACTTTCAAAGTTTTAATTGCGTCAACTTGTTCTGTAACTTGCATATTTGCTATTTCTGCACTAATTGCAGTTCCGGCTCTGGCACCTATTGCAAGAGCTACAAAACCTGGAGCAATTTCTCTTATCATAATTATTGTTATTGTTCCACCAATGTATGTATCTGCCCCAGACATTAAAAATTGCTTTGCTACTTGTATTGTAATAACAACAGCAGCAATACAAGTTATCGTTAAAGCTATTGTTAACGAATCATAACTAATTGCTGCTGATTGCATTATAATTGATTTGAACTTTACTTGTCCTGAACACAAGTACTTTATTGATTTTATTAAATTTTGAACACAGAGTCCTAAAAAATTAATCATAAACAGGCATACACCATTCTTTGTATTTATCAACTCTGCCTTTTACAACATCAAAATATAATTTTTGTAAATCTTTTGATATTGGTCCAACGTCTCCGTTACCTAATTTTCTGTGGTCAATTGCAACGATTGGACTTATTTGAGCACCAGTGCCGCAGTAAAATGCTTCATCTGAAGTATATAATTCAGTTCTTGAAACTTCACGTTCTTCAACATCAAGTTTAAGAACTTCTTTGGCAAGTTGCATAACAGTATTTCTTGTAACACCAATCAATATATTGTCTGTTGTTCTTGAAGTAATAAGTTTTCCATTTTGCACTAAGAATAAATTCATTGCCGAACCTTCTGTCACTTTGCCATTTTCATCAAGTACAATTGCGTCATCAAATCCTGCTAATTGTGCATCTGATTTAATCAATGCTGTATTTACATATGCACCGGCAACTTTTGAACGAGGAGGAATAGCATTGTCTGAATTTCTTCTCCAGCTTGATACACAAACATTTAAACCTTTTTCAATATCAATATAGTCACCCATCGGTAGTGTAAATAGCAAGAATGAATCCTTATTATTTAATAATGACGGACCAATCTTTTGAGCTGCTTTAAAAAGATTTGGTCTTATATAAACATCTTCTTTATAATTATTCTTTATAAGCAGTTTTTTTGTTAACTCGCAATATTCGTCAAGTGTATATGGGTTTTCCATATGCATTACGTGCGCACTTTTCATAAGTCTCTCATAGTGTTCTTTTACTTTAAATGCATATAATTGATTTTCCTCTTTATTGTAGTATGCTCTTATACCTTCAAAAACACTTGTTCCGTACAAAAATGCATGTGTCATTATTGGTAAACTTGCTTTATTTTTTTCAATATAATTGCCGTCTAAAAATACATATTCTTGCATAATTACTCCTTTTTTTTATAATTACAATATCTCATAAACTAAAAAATTTTTAAATAAAATATATACTAATATTACATTTTTATCACAAATAATAGTATTTTTTTTTTATTTTAAATACAATAACTATTATCAGGAAGAAATATGGAATTATTAATTAATACACTATACATATATGTAGCTATTTTTTCGGTTTATTTTCTTATTCTAGCTGTGCGTAATTTGTCGACACATGGTTCGATTATTAAAGATACAGTAGCTTACAATATTGAAAGAAAACAACTTTGTGTCATAATTTACACACACAATCAGCTTAAAGATTTGGAACGTTTAATTTCACAGTTACGCAACCAAGATTATTCTATAAATAATTATCAGGTTTATGTTATTTTAGATAATTGCACAGATGGCTCAGCTGATTTTCTAAATTTAAAACCTTCCGTTAATGTCTTATCATTAAGTGAGGGGGGATTAATAGGAAAAGATTCTGCATATTCGATTTTAATTGAAAAACTAATTCCAAATACTAATATTGATTCATACGTATTTTTGGACGTTGATAAGTATATTGATGAAAAATTTTTAACAAATGTGAATTACGAACTTACAAAACATGATGTAATTACTGGATCTGTTGTTTATCAAAATCACAAACAAAGACTTTCAAATAAGATAAAAAGAGCATATATTAAATATATCAACAACTTTTTGCTATGTTCAAGAAGTTTATTAGGTTTATCCAATACTATTAATTCTGAATTATTAATAATTAAAAAATCTTTAGTTGATGCCATAGGAAGTATTGATTTTAAGAATCCTGAATCAGAATTAAAATACAGCTTACTTTTATCAAAAATAAAGAAAAGATGTTATTTTAACCCAAATATTCGTTGTTATTCTGTATCAAAAAATATAGATAGAAAAATACCTCGTTTAAGTTCAAGGTTAAAATTATTTAAAAACTGCTTTTTTACGACTAAAACTACTAATTTTTCTTACGTGGAATATGTTTATTCCTTGTTAAATCCTAATAATCTATTCATAATTATCAGTTATACTTTTATAATTTTATTTTCATTAAAATATTATTTCTTTGTTTCAACAGAAATAGTTCTTTCTACTTGTTTATGCCTAATTTTAGGATTTTTCTTGAGCTTAATTCATGCAGATTTAAGGGGAAAAGAATATTTATATTTGTGTTTATATCCTTTTTATTCTCTAATTAAGATTATATTAGGTTTACCTGGCTTGAGACTTATTGTAAATTTTGTAAAAAATAAGTCTAACAGACATGTTCAAAAATATGTTGTAAATGTTCAAGCATCTTTTAGAAACAAAAATTTACCATGTAAAATTGAACTTATTGTTAAAAATGATATGTCAAAAGTTGTTTTTAAATATAAAAATAAAAAATTTACTACATCTTCTTATTTGAGAATGAATGACGCAATAAATGAGTTAATAAGTAAATTACGTGATTATAGCATTACTCTTAAAATCTGTCAGTCATGTAAATATTTTAAATCAATTTCTGATGGTTCGCAAAATATGATTCATGGTAAATGTACATGCCAACTTGGCGATGTTGGTTTAGATCAAACACATACTGTGCTATCATGGAACTGTTGTAGCGCTTTTGATGTTAATTTGAATCATAGTGTGATTGAAGACATTGCTAATAACTAATCTATTTGTACGTGCACATTTGTCATATTTGTTTTATAATAATTAAAAAATTATTTTAAGATAGTTATGAGATACAAAAAGAAAGAAAACGGTTTATTTGTTAATTTTAGTAATGTTGTACTGATTATCTTGTTTTTTGTTATAACAACATGGGGTATTCAAGTTACAAACGCTGCAACATCAAATTTGAAGTTTGCGCAAGTGAGTGATGTACATTTTGCATCTAACTCTCAAAATACCCTTTATCGTCTAACAAAAGAATCTCCGGATATATTTGATGATGTTATTGATCAGATTAACTCAACGCCTAATATCGATTTTGTCATGTTTACAGGTGATCAAATTAATACCCCTTACGAACAGGAATTGATTAAATTTATAAAACATGCAAATAATCTAAAATATCCTTGGTACGCAGTATTGGGTAATCATGATATATGTGTCGGAGGGTATTTAACAAAAACTTTATATCGACAAATTTTAAGTTTAAAAAATAAAAATTTTAAATTTGATAATATGTATTATTCGTTTACTCCAAAATCAGGTTATAAAGTAATTGTTTTGGATTCTATTATAGATAATAGAATTACTGCTAATGGAGAAATCAATGAAACACAGTTATCTTGGCTTGATAATCAGTTAAAAACAGCAAAAAATGATACAGTACTTATTTTTATGCATGTTCCGCCCAAAGAACCTTTTGATAGTCCTAGTCATAGTTTGATTAATTCAGACGAATTTTGTAAAATTCTAAAAAAATACAATAATCCAATAGCGGTATTTTCAGGTCATTATCACTCAACAAAAATAACTCAAGATGGAAATATCCTTTTTGTATCTACACCGTCGCTTGTTTCATATCCAAATGCATTTAGAATAATTAGTGTTACAAATCAAAGGAAAAAAGTTATTTTTGATATAACATTTAAAGAAACAAATTTAAAAGATTTACAGAAAAAAGCCAAATTGATGGTATTTTCTTCTGCATTGTATTATGGTAATGCAGAAGATAGAACTTTTAGTTATGAAATTGAAAGGTAATAATATGAAAGAATTCAGAGTAAAGTTTAGAGGTGTAAGAGGTTCTCATCCACGTGCAAATAAGGAGTTTATGAAGTTTGGTGGTAATACGGCATGTGTAGAAATCAATGTTAATGGGCATTTAATTATTTTGGATGCAGGAACCGGTATGATTGAACTTGGGAATGAATTAATGCAAAAGTATATAGTTTCAGGTAATGAAGAAAATACTCGCAAACCTGTTGATGCTACAATTTTGTTAAGTCATATTCATTTAGATCATATTCTTGGATTTACATTCTTTGCTCCTGCTCATCTTCCTTCATCTAATTTGAATGTTTTTGGTTCATCTGATTACAATGATGAGTTAGCTGATGGGTTAGCTGATATTTTATTTTCAAAATCTTTTCCTCTTGACTTAGGTGATATTGCAGCAAATTTAAATATTACGAATATTACAGAGAATAATGCTATTATTTTACGACATGGTATTTCACCTATTGTCTTAAGAGTTGAAAAACCTAGTGATATTAATCTTGCTGAGGATGATGTTCTTATTACTTGCTACAAATCTTTTGCTCATCCGCAAGAAGGTGTTTTGATTTATAAAATACAGTATAATGGTAAAACTTTAGTATATGCAACTGATAAAGAAACTTATTTTGGCGGTGATAAAAAACTTACAAAATTTGCCAGAAACTGTGATTTATTGATTCATGATGCACAGTATACAACTGAAGATTACTTAAATCCTCATCATCCTAAACAGGGTTATGGCCATTCTACATTTGATATGGCTCTTGAATGTCAAAATTATTCAAATGCCAAAAAATTAGTATTTTTCCATTTTGATCCAAGCTATAATGACGAAAAACTTGATAGCTTAGCATCATTTTATGGTAATATGGCTGATAAAGCTTTATTTGCGTATGAAGGCTTGGAAATTGATTTATAATGATGAAAGTTTGTAAAGGACTTTTTCTTACATTTTTAGCAGTTTTTACTGTTGGATATACAAAGCCTAATTTTGAAGTTATCGATTCACAGAAGAATGCTTATTTGCATAATAATTATGGGCTTGTTTATGTTGAACAGGGTAATTATTATGCTGCTGTTAAGGAATTTAAAATGGCGATTGATTTGAATCCTAATACTCAAGCTACTGCCATTTTTTATAATAATTTGGGAAATGTCTACTATAAACTTGAATTTTCAAAATATGCAGTACAATGTTTTGAAAGTGCAAAGACTTTATATCCATTGAATGTTGAATACTACAAAAATCTTGCAAAAGCCTATAAACAGCAAGGAGTATTAAATTCTAAAATAAAAACTTACTCAATTAGCAAAAATATTTTAGATAAGGTTTTGCTTGGTTTTTTATATCTTGAAGCTGGAAATAAGCAAAAAGGAATTGTCATATTGGATTCATTTTGTATGGATGAGCCTGATTTACTTATTACCGGTGGTATCAAATATTATATTAATAAAGTAAAAAATGGTACTTATTATGATGATTAATTTTGTAATTCGTTGATGATATTCATTATTTCATTAGAAAGTAATGTGTCATTAGTAATGTTTTCACTGATTATATGAGCAAAATCTGCCTTTTTAAAGTCTTCTATTCCTTTTTCGTGATAAATTTTCTCTAAATTTTCTACCATTGATAATTCTGAATCAAAATCTGCTATTTCTACAGATGATAAATTTTTTAAGTGATTATTCAAACTTTTTATAACAAGATCGATAGGAAGTAAGTCTTCAAATTCTCCTGATTGTATTAAATGAATTTTGTCAAAATTTCTTATTTTGGGTTGAATTTGAATAAAATTTTCACTTGCGTCATTATCTAACAGTATAAAAACTGGTATTTTTAAAATCTCAGCAAATGAATAAAATAATTTTACAACTTGATTCTTTCCTCCTGCTGATATAATGTGGTATCCAAATTTATCAAAATCAACGCCTTGTGTTTTTGCAAATATTGGTAATAAAATTTCTTCTGTAATACCTTCGGCAATTATTATTTTCGATATAGGAAAATGAGTAAAGAACGATTCTCTTATTTCAGTTGCATTTTTTGAATTTTCCATTTTTGATAACCATAAGAGATTTTTCACTTTTAGGTCATCGCTATTTAAGAGCCTTAATACTGATTTATATGAAATGTTATTATTTAGTAACTTCCTTGTTTCTTCATCATTATTAAAAATACTATTTTCGTATTCTTCTAAATTTTTATTTATACTAAAATTATCTTCTGTATCAAAAATTGCTAATTCTTTCAATGAATAATTAAGCACTTCTTGGGCATATTTTGTTAATGTAGTGCAATCCATTTCATCTAAATCTTTTTTCTTAAAGGTTGGATAAATTAAATTATTTAAAATTATGTCTTTAAAGACTCTTAGATATTTTTCGTAAGTAGGCTTAAATCTTGTGAGCCTATCAACAGATATAACAATCTGCTCACGAGTCATTGGTTTAATTTTAGTTTGTATCAAATTTGTTACCATTGTTAATAATACTAACTCAAAAAAGGCAATTTTTCCATAGAAATATTTTTTATATAAATATAAGGTGGGTAATAATAGTGCATACTAATTTATTGAAATTTAATAATATTAATACTTCATCAAGAGTTTCATTTGGTAATGCAGTTTCTGCCCCAAAAACTCAATCTTATGCACAAAACCCTATCACATCAGCTTCTTATGGTGCATTACAACATAATGCAACTATTCAAACACAACTTAATTCAAAAGCTGATATTCAAAAGTATTCTGATTTAGTGGCTAATTTAGATCAAGAAGGTCGTCAAGCTGCTAATTTATTATTAAAAACAGGTATTTTATTAAATAATAATTCAAATGATAAATCTTCAACTTTAGACAATTTGCACAATATTATTACCAACCCAAGAGCAAAAGGTTTAGATAAGAAAGTTTTATTAAATGAAACAGTTAAAACATTAGCAAATCCTTTTAAAATTACTCAAAAATTTGGTGACATTCCTGCACATTTACAAGATGCAGTTGCTGATTATCAAGCACAAGATGAAAATAGAGATGTTAATTCAGTAAAGAATGAACAAAATGTTAGAAATTCAGGATGTTGTGTTGCTGCTTCAATTGAGTATAATTTAGCAAGCCAAATGCCTGCAGAATTTGCAAGAGTTGCTGAAGGTTTAAGTTCAGAAAAAATGGCTGCTTCAAAGGTTATAGATTTAAAAAATCTTTGTGACAGTAAAGAAGATTCAAAATGGTTGTTAGACAACTTTAAAATTCCTTATCAAATGAAAAGTGATGACAAAGTTGAAGTTACTATCGCACCGGATAAAAATGCTATTATCAGAGCACAAATTCAAACTTCATACAAAGATCAAGGTGAACGTTCTGTTATTGATGTTTTAATGCAATCAACATTTATGAACGTTGGTTCTCAACAAACTTATAATGCTTTAACAGACAAAAGAGTTGGTTCATTTAGCCCTGATAACAGAGGTTTAGTAGAAATTGAAAAAACATTTACGGAATCAATTATTAATAATAAAAATAAAACATCTGTTACGTTCCAAGATGTAAGAAATGTTCAAGATAAAAATGGTAATCAAGCCGCACAATTATTTGGTCATACAACTGATTTTAATACTGTAAAAAGAAGTTTATTAAAATCATTAGCTCAAGGCGAAAATGTTATTATCGGTTATACAGAAATGGATAGCGAAAATAAAGTTTTAGGTGGACATGAAATTACTGTTATTGGAGCAAAAGTTGCTCCGGATGGTAAATTAATATTTGTTTGTAACGATACTGATGATGAAAAAGATGCTCCTATTGAATTTAATGAAGATTACATCATCCCTCGTATTCATCACGTAGGTTTACCACAAAATATTGTTGATTCAGATGCAAAATTAGCAGCAATTTCTTAATATTTTTTTAGTCTTATTTGTATATCTTCCAGTAATCTTCTATTAATGGAGAATAAGTCACATGCAATTGCAACAACAAAGGTTTGCACTCCGGTGATAATAAGAATTGAAGATAATATCAATGATTGGATATGACCAGCACCATTACCCAAAAAATAGAAAAATAAAAATCGGATACCGGTTAAGAGCCCTATAGTAAATAGAAAAGAAGCAATTAATGCAAAAAATCTAAAAGGCCGATAGACCAGAAACATTCTTCCCATTGTAAAAATTGACCGAATTATATAAACAAACATATTAGAAATAAGACGAGATTTTCTTAATTCTTTATTAATTCGAATCGGTACATTTTCAATTACAAGACCTTTAACATTAGCTTGTATAATTGTTTCAAGCGTATAAGTATAATTATCAAACACGTTTATTTTCATCGCTGCGTTTCTTGAAAAAGCTCTAAAACCACTTGGAGCATCATTAATTTTTACTCCAGCAACAATACTAAGAACTTTTGAACCCAATTTTTGAAAGAATTTTTTAATTGGAGAAAAATGGTTAATATCTGAAATAGGTCGTTCTCCAATAACTATATCGGCTCTTGAATTTATGATAGGTTTGACCAATTTTTGTATATCATCTGCGCAATACTGATTGTCAGCATCGGTATTTACTATAATATCCGCACCTAATTCAATAGCTTTGTTTAAACCAACAGAAAACGCTCTTGCAAGTCCATAATTTTTGTTTAAGGAAACAATATGCTTTATCCCAAGTTGTTTTGCTACATCAACAGTGTTATCTGTTGAACCATCATCTATAATTAATATTTCAATTTCATCTATACCCTCAATTTTACTTGGTAATGATGCTAAAGTTATTGGCAACGAGTTTTCTTAATTTAGACAAGGAATTTGAATTATAAGTTTCATAATTACTTTTATTATATAATTAAAATATGAATTTTACAATTTTAGCTTTATTTATAATAGTTATATTTGGTACATATTTAAGATTACTTCCTTTTGATAGTGTTCAGGGTTTATGGAATGATGAATATGTTAGCTGGTATATTTCTCAAAAACCTTTATTAATTGAGTTTGCAAAAGGAATTTTTGAACAGTGCCATATGCCTTTGTATTATTTATATCTAAAATTTATTACTTATATATTTGGTAACAGCGATGTGGTTTTGCGTCTAAGTTCATTAATTATCGGTGTTTTATCAATAATAGTTATGTACTTTGTAGGTAAAGTTAACAGTAATAAATTAGGATTATTATGTGCTTTTTTCACTGCTATAAGCGGAATCTTAATTTATTTTTCATATGAAGTAAGACCTTATCAATTAATTTTCTTATTTTCTGAACTAACTCTTTTATATTCTCTAAAACTTGTTGAAAAAATAGATAATAAAAACCTAATTTTATATATTGTATCTACATGTGCACTACTTTTTACTCACACTCTTGCATTTTTATATGTTATCTGTAACTTAGTATTTGTTGGATTTTATATAAAAGATAGAAAGCCTAATATTATTAGAAAAATAATATTATTTATTGGAATTTTCTTTCTATTATTAACACCAATAATTATAAATATTATCACTACAATTTCTTATTCACAGTGGTGGAGTAGATATTCTTTTTCTAAATTATTGTTTTTCTTTACTGATATTTTTTCTAATTATTTAATTAATATAATTAATGCTCCAAATAATTTTATTTCTGTAATTAATGTGTCTTTTATTATATTTGCTATTGTGCCTACTGTAATTTGCATATTAGGTCTATTGAATATTATAAAAGTTAAAAATTTGCATCATTTGCTATTTACAGCATTTGTACCTTTAGTTATTGTATTTTTTGTTTCTATGAGTGGTAAATTGGTTTTTTTAACTAAATACAATTTTGAAATATATCCGGTGTTAATATATTTATCAATGATGGGTATCCTTGAGTTTAAAAATCTTAAATTTAAAATAATACTTTTAACTTTAATTTTATTATTAAATACTGGCTTTTTATTTTCAAAAGATTTTAAGCAACATTTTTATAAGCCCGAATCAAATAAATTAGTTGCTGAATTACTGTATAGCGCTAAATTAAAACCTAATGATATAATTTTATTTACATATTACCCTAGAGAGAGATTTTCTAAATATTTTGATTATTCAAAATATGAAATCAGAGAAGTACATAAGGGTAATTTTTTCTATTATCTTACACCCAAAACCACTTATAAAGATGCAGTTATAAATGGTGATAATATCTACAAAAATATTTATAAATCTAATAAAAATGATTATTTTTCCAAAAAAATTGAAAATGAATTTTATGAAAATCTTATATCGGGTAGAAAAATTGCGGTAATTTACCTAAATTCCGTATCATTTTTAAGTGATATACAATTGATGCAAATTGCGCAAAATAATACACTTTATAAAAAAGTCCCACAAATGTATCTAATATTTTCTTACGTAAAAAACTTTCTCATAAAAAAAATGTATGCCGATTTAAAAATCGTAAAATACGAGGAAAATGGAGATTGGTCGATGATTGTTTTCGAGAAATTGTAGCTAATCAACAGTAAAAAATGCAAAAGATAATGGATGGTGTAAATCATCAAGCCTAAATATCTGAATCAAATATTTCCCTTTTCCTTGCATTACAAAATAATTAGTATAATAGTATACTTCATCTTTCATCAGCTTATAATCAGAAGCCCAAATGGGCTTGTAAAATAGAGTATGAACCTTATCTGTTACATTAGAAACTTGAACTCTGATATATGGTGTTTTTAACTTTTTTGATGTTGCAAAAAGATAATATACCCTAGTTCCTGCTCTAAAGTTAGATTTAACTTGATAAAAATTATCTTTTGAAAATGGTTCATCATTAAAAACAATTATGTTATTTCGCTCTTTGCAGCCGGTAATGTAAAAAAGAATTAAAATTAAAATAATAATTAATTTTTTCATGGTAATTTAGCTTCTAAGGAATTTATTTTCCCGCTTATTGTACGTTTTGTTTCTTCATTTTTTTCAAGATTATAGTAAGATTTGTAATATTTTACAGCATTTGCATAATCTTCATCTTTTTCATAACTCATAGCCATTGCATAATATGCATATGCATAGTTAGGATTTAAAGAAATAACCTTATTAAAACATTCTCTGCACAATTTATAATTATTTAATGTTGCATATGAAAGTCCCAAGTTAAAGTAAGCATCCGTGTAATTTTTATTCAATGTAGTTGCTTTTTTATAAAATTCAACGGCTTTGTTAGTATCATTTGTCATTTTATACAAATTACCAATCTTAAATAATGTTGTAGCATCATTAGGATTTATCTTTATTGCTTCCAGATATTTATTTAGAGCTTCGTCAAATCTTGTCTGTTTGTAAAGCGAATCACCTTCAGCGATAAGTGCTTTTGCTTTGTCAGCAGTCTGATCAGGATTATTTTCAATCAATAGAGAATTAATTTTTGAGTCAATTTTTTGAGGAGTGGATTCTTGTAAGACATCTTTATCAGCTGTTTTTACATCAGATAAAAATGTTTTAGAAAATTGCTCATACGCATTTTTGTATTCTTGATTAGCAGAATCCACATCCATAGCTTTTTTATAGTATTCTTTTGCCTTATCTATTAAGTTTAAGTTTTCATAGGATTTAGCAAGCCCAAAATAAGCTTTTGCATTATCAGAATCTATTTCAAGGACTTTATCATAAAAAGTTAGGGCATCCTTGAACTCGGCTTTTGACAGCATTTTATCACCCTTATAACAAAGAGCTTCAATTAAGTTATGTCTGAGTCTTTCATTTGATTGTTCAGCTAACAAATCATAATATAATGAAATAGCTTCATCATATTTTTTTAGAGCGTGAAGAACAAGAGCTTTGTTAGCAAGAACTTCTCTGTTATCTTCAACTTCTAAGACATTATCATAGTATTTTAGTGCATTAATATAGTCACCTTTTGCATGATATACTTCCCCAATTGCTCTTTCAGCACTTGTATCAGTTGGATCAAGTTCTAAAACTTTTTTAAATGTTGTTATAGCATCATCATATTTTGCACTATTCTTATAAACCATACCTAGTTTTGTATATGCAGAAATATCCTGAGGGTAGGTTTTAATATATGTATTATATTGAGTAATAGCATTATCGTTATCATTCATATCTCTAAGTAAATCCGCATAACCCAATCGTAAAAAATGTGCATCAGGTTTTAGCTCAAAAACTTTTTCATATGCAGCTTTTGACTCATTATATTTTTTTGTTTCCTGATATGACACGGCAAGGTATCCAATTGTAGAAATATTCTCAGGATTCTGTCTTAGAGCTTGTTTAAACATATCAATAGCCGTTGAATATTGTTTTTCTTTAAACAAGGCATAGCCATATGCACCATAATCTTTGAATAGGGTAGGGTTTTTAGAGTATAATGTTCCAAATTCATCAATTGCTTTAAGATAATCATTATTTCTCAAGTACGAATTAGCAAGGTTTTCACGAGCATCAAAATGATCAGGATAAGAACCTAAAAATAAATTATAATATTCGATGGCCTGAGCATAGTTTCCTTGCAAATATAAAATATTAGCAATATTACTGTAATTATACTTATAAGCAGGAAATAAATCCATAGCTTGCATGTACGCTTTATAGGCATTATCATAGTCATTCATGTTTTGAAGAATATTTCCTATGCTTATATAAATAAATGCATCGTTAGGTCTCATTTTAATAGCTCTTTTATATGCAGCAAGCGCATTTTGATTGTCACCTAAGTCCGTATACAATCCAGCTAATTTCGTATATAAAATAGCGTCATCACCGTTAACATTTATTGCTTCATATATAAGTTGAATAGCTTCTGAATATTTATGTTGATACTCAAGTTGACAAGCTTTTTGGTACAAGTTGTGAGCTTCATTTGTCATTTTTGCAAAAACAGATGAACCTTGTATAAATAAAATTATAGCTAATATCGTAATAAATCGTTTCAAATTCTTATCCTCCAAATTTCATACTAGCAAATTTTATTATTAATGTAAAATAATTATAATATCTTAACTATGTACTAACTTTTTACAATATTCAACAATCGGACAAATGCTACATTTAGGATTGACAGGCTTACAAATATTTTGTCCAAAAGTAACAATCAACGTATTTATATCAATCCAATATTTTTTAGGAAGTTTTCTTCTCAAGGCAAATTCTGTTTCTTCCGGTGTTTTAGTTGAAACATAACCTAAACGATTAAAAATTCTATGCACATGAACGTCGACACAAATTGCAGGCTTATTAAACCCTTTTGCAACTACCAAATTTGCAGTTTTTCTACCAACACCTTTAAATTTAACCAATTCTTCAACACTTTCGGGAACAACTGAATTATATTTTTCTACAAGTTCCTTTGAAAGCTCAATAATTTGCCTAGCTTTATTTGAATAAAATCCTACCGGATATATAGCTCGTTCCAAATCTTCTAATTTTATATTAACCATTTCTTGCGGAGTCTTGGCCAATTTTAGCATTCTAAGAGATGCTGGATAAGTTGTTTTATCATTTGTTCTTAAGCTTAAAATACAACAAATTAATACTAAATAAGGATTTTTAAATGTTTCCATTAATTTAACAAAATCAGTTTGCGGTAAATTGGCATTTTTTAATATTTCGACAATATGATCAATCATTTAAAAGTTCCTTACAATTAACATTAAGGCGGAGCTTTAAAGCATAAATATTATCAGCGCCTAGATCTTTTAATTTTACAGCATCTTTTTCTGTCGTAATAATTGGCATATTAATATTTTCAATATCATGTTTGGTATACATATGATGATCATCAAAAACAATCTTTCTTTTTATATTAAATCTTGGATATAAAAATTTAAAAAACTGTTCAGGTTGTCCAATTGCACAAATAGCTGTAATTGTTTCGTTATCAGCAAGATGTGTACCCGTTTTAATATTATAAACTTCGCATGGCGCTGCATCGCACACTATTGCATTCATTTCATTGGCAAATTCTAAAACCTTATTGTAATTTTTAGAGCCTTTCGATATTATAACAATTTTGTCAGCTCGTTTTAAATTATTCATACTTTCCCTTAAAGGTCCTTGCGGTAATATTTTTTCATTACCAAATCTTTTTTCACTATCTATTACACAAATATTTAAATTACGATTAATTTTACGATGTTGAAATGCATCATCTAATATGATATTTTTTACATCAAATTTTTCAATTGCAAATTCAGCAGCCTTTACTCTTGATGAACACGTTATAACAATTAATCCCTTTATGTTTTCTGCGTACCAGTATGGTTCATCTCCCGCCATTTTAGCATCATAAAAAATTTTATCTCCATCTGATATAAGGTTAACATTTTTAGATGATAATTTACCACCATAACCTCTTGAAATAACTGCTGTAACTTCATGCTTTGAAATATAATATTTTGCTATTTCAGCAACAAGCGGAGTCTTTCCTACCCCACCTGTTGTAAGATTTCCAACTGATACAACATTTGCATTTACAGAATAAGATTTTAAAATACCTTTATCAAATAAAAAGTTCCTAAAATTTACAATAAAGCCATATAATAACGAAGGTAACCAAAGTATATTGTATAAAAAATTCTTTTCATTACTATAATGTAATTTAGTTATATTTGATTTTATATTCATAATTAAAACATCAATCTAAATAATAAAAATCTCTTATTTAATTTTTCAGTAAATTTTCTCAAATTAGATGTTGATACTGCTACATCTGAAAGTATATTAGACACTTCTTTCTTCTTGTCATCAGGTAAAGAATTAACTACTTCCAACGCCGCAGAAATATCTGTCATAGCCTTATTAACATTAGTTAGAGTGCAAGTTAATTCTTTTTTCAATTTATCATTTTTAGTTAGTGTATTGACATAAGAAGATATATCAGTAACATTTGAAATTATAACTGTTAAGTCATTGGCAAGCTCTTGCGAATCAGTTTTTTCCATTACATTAGATAAATTATTGGATAATCTGCTTAAAGCTGTGGCTGTATCATACAATGCAGGTTTAAATTTAGGATCTTCTATGACGCTGTTAATATTAGTAGTAACCTTATTAAAGTTTTTTGTAACAGAATCAAGCATTGAAATAACATTTTCTAAATCTCCATGCGAGGCATCTAGCAATTTTTCAGCTTTTTCCATGGTTGTTGTAGCTTGTGCAGTCAATTCATTGATATTTACAACTGATTGTTTTAAATCAGCAATAACTTCATCTGATAAAAGATCATTAATTTTCTTGTTGGTTTCAGTTAATGATTCTGCAGCTTTATACTGCCAATCCATAAAATCAGAAATTCTCATTGGTTCAATAATAGTATAAATTGAATTTTGTTCCGGATAAGGTATTGGAGCATCATCAATAGGAGCTATTCTTAATTTTTTAACTCCACTATCGCTGATAATAGATGCCTTTAAAAATTCAGGAAGAATTAATCCGGGTAGATTAACAACATAATCAATTTTGTATGCATATGGTGTATTTATTTGTTCTTTAAATTGAAGAGGCACAGTAGTTGCACTCATAACCTGAATATTCTTTATATGACCAACATCATAATACTTATTATCAAGCTTTATTTGAACGACATCATCTTTAAATAGAATAGAACGTTGTACCATAGGAACGTATACAGTTCTTGTTTTTGGAGGAGTAATTTCAAGAAATTGTTCACCAATTAAACCAGATTGCTGAATTGATATACTTGAAGCTTTCGGGATAGTAATTCCTTTTTCCGTTATAACGAATTTTAATTTTACAAAGCTCTTGCCTTCTGAAACAACAGGAATTATTTCTTCAACCTGACCAACTCTAAGTCCCATCATTTGAACACCGCTACCAGGTCTCATCCCGTTTACGTCTTTGAAAACGACTTCAATTCTTTCAGCATTAGAAAAAGCTCTGCCTTGTGCCCAAATAATTGTTGCAATTAATACAGTAAGAGCTACAAGTGTCAATATACCAACTTTAAATGATGATGAAAGATTCATTCCCCAATCCTTTTTTTATAATATTATCAAAAAATTTTTATTCTGCCAACATTTGCATAGGACCATTAAGCGAAGCTGTTACAAATTGCTTTGTATAATCATTTCCGCCATTTAACATTTCTTCAGGTGTTCCTTCAAAAACTTTCTTGCCCTTATATATCATTAGAACTCTATCAGCTGTTCTTTTTATCGTTGACATTTGGTGTGTAACAACTATAGATGAAGCATGTGTCTCTTCTTTTAGTCTAACTATGTAATCTTCAATCAACGTTGAAGAAATTGGATCTAAACCCGCAGTTGGCTCATCATACAAAATTGTCTTAGGTTCGGTAACAATAGCTCTTGCAAAACTAACCCTTTTTTGCATACCTCCTGAAAGTTCAGATGGAAATTTGTCCTCAATTCCAGTTAAACCAACAAGCATTAGTTTTTGCTTTACAATTGAATTTAAATCTTCCTTGGAATATTTATGTTTTAAATCTTTTCTTTCTGTAAGGGCAAATGCAATATTATCAAACACATTTAGTGAATCAAATAATGCTGAGTATTGAAAAACCATTGCAATGTCACCTTTTGATGTTTCAACAGTACCCGAATCTTGTTCTAACAAATTACAAATAATTTTTAAAATAGTACTTTTACCTGAACCGCTAAATCCGACAATAGCAAGTGTTTCTCCATCGTTGACATTAAAAGATATATTATCAAGTACAACTTTATCGTTAAATTTTTTAATTAAATTATTTACCTTAATCATAAATACCTCTTAAAAGAAAAAACTAATTGCAAAAACCATGTCCAAAATTACAATTGAAACAAACGTCCAAACGACAGCTTTTGTTGTTGAAGTTCCAACCCCTTTGGCACCGCCATTTGCATTATACCCAAATGTACAACTTATCAATGATATCACAAACCCATATACAACAGCTTTTAGTAAATTAACTTTAATGTCGTAGATATATATACCATACCAAACAGAGTCAAAATAAGCTCGATAACTAAGTCCAGATGCTAAATTTGATGCAAAGCCCCCAGCAATTACACCAATTAAAGATGCTAAAATCCAAATAATAGGCATCATTAGCATTCCTGACAAAACTCTAGGAACGAATAAGTACTGAATAGGATTAACCTTTAGTACTCTAATTGCATCAATTTGTTCAGTAACTTTCATTGTTGCAATTTCTGAAGCAAGTGAAGAACCAATCATGGATATAATTGCAAATCCTGCCATTATAATACCAGCTTCTCTAATAATTAGCATGGTTATCATCATTCCAACAAAATTTTCACCGCCTTGTTTAACCATTTCGCTTGCAACCTGTGTTGCAACAATAATTGATGTCATTCCAACAATAGATAATGTTATAGGCAAAGAAGTAACACCAAACCTATAACACTGATAAATTAATTCTTTAAAATCAATTTTACCTTTACTTAAGAAGAATAATGTTTGCACAGACATCTTAGATATTTCTCCGAGATTGGTAAAAAAGTCTTCTACTTGATATCTTAGTAACTTAAGTAAATGATATGTTGCTGATGTTTTAAATAATTTATGTATTTTTGCCATTTGCTTTATTATACATATCTAAAAGTTTTTAGGCAAATAATTAAACAGATTTCAGATATCTGACCAACTTGCTAATGTTTTTGTTCCAAATACCATTCCAATTAAGTAAAATAACATCAGCAGGTGTAACTCCGTCAAATAAAAACTCTTGAATAGGTTCTAAATATTTTTCTTCTACTTGATTTTGTTTTAATAAAGAAGAATGAGCGATACTCATTAATTCAATAGCAATATCTTTTAATGGGATATTTTGTATTAAACCATCCAACCCACATTGCGGAATTTGATAACGTAATTCTAAAATTTCGTTATAAGTAAATCTTGATAGCAATTCATCAACGTAAGTCAAGGCATCATTTGAGTAAAAAATCCCTTTATAAAACGCAATTAGCGAATAAAGCATGTTTTTATTAACACAATCGTGATTACGTATCTCAATAAAATTTCTTAATCTAACGTCAGGAAAATACAAATTTGAATGTAAGTTAAAGTCATCCATTGTCGGATTATATCCTTCATAACCATCGTTTAGATAATCTTTAAATTTAAGTCTTGAATTAATTTTTATAAATTCATCACCTCTCTGAAAAAAAATCATTGGAACATTCAACACAGTGTTAATATAATCATCAAAGCCAAAATCTTTTTGAAATTTTGTAGAAAAACCACATCTATCACTATCAGTATTTAACCATGCAAGTGCCCTAAATGATTTATAACCGGTATCAACACCTCCTCTAATCGGAGAATTTGCAAACATAGCTGTAACAAAGGGACACATCATATTTGCGATACGGAATTTTTTCATAGCATCTTCTTCTGAACAATAATCGATACAAATTTGGATACCTGCTGTTTCTCTCATCATAACGTCAGAAAGAATACCCCATAAATAACCAGCCATAATTTCATATCTTTTTTTTGGTAGTAAATTTATATTTTTATATGTTGTTAACGGTGATATACCGTATTCAATAAGAGAAAACTCGTATTCATCTAGTAATTCAGACATCAAAAAATTATATTTATCGATTTTACTCTTAAGGCTTGAAATTAATCTTTCAGGCTCTAAACTAAATTCTAACTGACAACCAGGTTCCAATGTAATCGTATCATGCCCATTTTTTAACCCAATTAATGAAGATCCATCTAAAATATAGTCCCATTGGTATTCTTCCGCAAATCTTCTTAAAAAATTACATATGCCTTTATTTTCAAAGAAATCAACTGATGAATAGTTGTTATTTTTTATTGGTAACCTTTCATATTCTATACCAATTTTATATTCGGCTTTAGTTTTATATGCATTATAAAATGTTTTTAAAATATCTTTTTTTTCTAATTTATCATTCGTAATGACTGATTTCACAATATATCTCCATTTATTAATTATAACATAAATTAAAATATCAAATAAAATCTTAAAAAACATTTCCCTGTTTGTATTATTATATATTAGTAATATGGATTACTTACAAAGAGCAAGATATTTTAAAACAAAAAAACGCCTAGGACAAAACTTTTTGATAAGTGAAGAAGTTTTGTCTGATATTGTTAGGTTTGCAAATCTTACTAAAGATGATATTGTATTAGAAATTGGTCCGGGTGTTGGGTTTTTAACGGAACAACTTGTTAAATATGCCGGTAAAGTTATCGCTGTAGAATTGGACGAACAGGCAATTAAAGAGCTTGAAAAAATAGCTGCAGATAATTTATTAATCTTACACAAAGACATTTTAAAAACAGATATAAGTGAGTTTGTGTCAACAAAAAAAATTAAAATAGTTGCAAATATTCCATATTACATCACAAGCCCAATTATTGCTCATCTACTTGGAGAAATTGATGATTTAAACAATAAAAATAGAAATTCAATTTCTGAAATTATCCTTATGGTTCAAGAAGAAGTTGCAAGAAGAATTGTTGCTACAGAAAAATCACAAAGTAAACAATTTGGATTATTAACAATCCTGGCTCAATTTTGGTCAGAATGCTCTTTTTTACGAGTAGTCGGCAGAAAATCATTCTATCCTGCACCAAAAGTTACTTCAGCTCTGATTAAGCTTAAAGTTAGAGAAAATCCATTACTACAACTTTTAGATTATTCTTTTTTTAGAAAAACTATTAAAGCTGCATTCGGTCAGAGAAGAAAAAATATCAAAAATGCTTTGGCAAATGGTGGCTTTGATAAAGAAAATGTAATTACTGCTTTAAATGAATTAAGTATTGATGAAAATACTAGAGCAGAATCACTTTCAATAGAAATTTTAGGTAAGTTATCGGATAAATTATGCAAATTAAAATAAAAACACCGGCAAAAATAAATTTAACTCTTGAAATATTAGGAAAACGTACTGATGGATTTCACGAAATTAAAAGTATAATGCAAATGATTAATTTGTATGATTATTTGACATTTGATATACAAGAAAACACAAAAACAGAAATTAACTTATCTGGTAATACTGATAAAATTCCTTATAACGAAAAGAATATTGTTTTTAAAGCAATCCAAGCTTTTATCAAAGCTGCGAATATTGGACCTCATAAATATAATGTATATATTGAAAAAAATATCCCGACAGAAGCAGGACTTGCCGGAGGAAGCTCTAATGCAGTTGGCACACTTTTGGTATTTAACCAGTATTTTAATAATATTTTAAATTCTGATGAACTTAGTAAAATTTGCGCAACACTTGGCTCAGATTTAAATGTCATTCTGATGGGGGGGTGTGTCTTGGCTGAAGGCAGAGGTGAACTTGTTAAAAAATTACCTTTTGTTGAGTACCCTGTATCGTTGATAAAACCAAATTTAGGAATTTCCGCAAAAGAGGGTTATAAAAAATATTCTGAACTAAAAATTAAACCTAATAAAAATTATACAGAAAAAGTGATTGAATTATTGAAATTAAAAAAAGATATTCGTAAGTATATTTGCAATGATTTGGAGGAAGGTGTTTATAATTTTTATACTGAACTTCAAAATATAAAACACGCAAATCCAAATTCTATTATGACCGGTTCAGGTTCTACTTATTTTGTATTAGAAAATAAAATTAATCGTGTAGAAGATTACTGGTTTGCAGAAAATTTAAAAACTATTCCTAATGGATGTGAAATAGTTAATTTGTATTAAAGAAAAACCCGATTAAATAAATCGGGTTGAAACTTTAAATTATTAAGAGAGAGAGAGTTTATATAAATCTTTTTTATTTTTCTTT
>CACZSH010000054.1 GCA_902783785.1 uncultured bacterium
AGAGAAGGAGAAAATTATGGTAAACGTAGCAATTAACGGCTTTGGAAGAATTGGCCGTAACACATTAAGAGCAGCTATCAGAGAAGGTATCTTTGATAAAATTAATTATGTAGCAATCAATGACCCTGGTTTAAAACCTGAAGATGCTGCAAGACTATTCAAATATGACTCAGTAATGGGTAAATTTGACGCTGAAGTAGAAGCTTACGAAGAAGGCATCATCGTTAACGGTAAAAAAATTAAATTCTATGCGGAAAAAGATCCTTCACAATTACCATGGAAAGAATTAAATGTAGAAGTTGTTGTTGAATCAACAGGTTTCTTCACAGATGCAGAAAAAGCAAAAGCTCACATCACAGCAGGTGCAAAAAAAGTTATTATCTCAGCTCCTGCAACAAACGAAGACAAAACAATTGTTTTAGGTGTAAATGATCACGAATATGATTCATCAAAACACAACGTAATTTCTATGGCATCTTGTACAACAAACTGTTTAGCTCCTGTAGCTAAAGTTATCGATGAAAAATTCGGTATTGTAAAAGGTTTAATGACAACAGTTCACTCATACACAGGTGACCAAAGAATCTTAGACGCAGGACACAAAGACCCTCGTAGAGCTAGAGCAGGTGCTTTAAATATCGTTCCTACAAAAACAGGTGCAGCAAAAGCAGTTGCATTAGTATTACCTCAATTAAAAGGTAAATTGGATGGTTTCGCTATGCGTGTTCCTACTCCAGACGTTTCATTAGTTGACGTTGTATTTGAAGTAGGTAAAGACGTAACAGTAGAAGAAGTTAACGCAGCATTAAAAGAAGGTGCTGACGGACACGTTCTATGCTATACTGAAGAACCATTAGTATCGTCAGATTACGTTGGAACATCTCAATCTTCAACAGTTGACGCTTTATTAACTCGTGTAATGGGCGGTAACCAAGTTAAAATTATTTCTTGGTATGACAACGAAATGGGATATTCTACAAGATTAGCAGAAACAACATTAATGGTTGCTGAAAAATTATAATTTTTAATAAAAATTATAACAAAAAGGGCGATTTTTGAAATAAAAATCGCCCTTTTTATGTACAAACTAAAAATCAGTATTAACAGCCAACCATTGATAAGATTGCGTAGATTCCAAATCAGGAAGTTCAATAACAAAAGTTCCACCATAACGGCCTCTAAAAGAAGAAACAATACCTTCTTCTTTTAAAACATCAAAACACTTTCTAATAGTGTTCGGGTTAACATCTAAAAGCATCGACAACTCTGATATAGAAGGTAATTTAGATCCTACATCAAAATTATCATATATCATTTTACGTATAATATTTAAAATTCTTTCATAATGATAAATATATGTTTCATATGAAGATGCAAAGATAGAAGTTTCAGGTTGCTGATAAAAGACCTTATCATTAGGAATTTTAATAATAACAGTGCCATATCTACCTGAACGTGGCTTTAAAATTCCATCTTTTTGTAACAACTTAATTGCAGAGTAGACAGTTTTTGGACTGACATTAAAAATTGTAGATAAACTATTAATTGGAGGGAGCTTATCTCCAACTTTAAAATTATTTATAACATAAAGCTTTAAATCAGCATAAATTTTTTCACACAAAGTAGCCTGCTGATTAGATAATACAGAAAAATCTAAAGATCTAATAATTCTATCACCATCTATATTTTCTATAATTCCAAGATTTTCAAGCTGATTAAAAATTTGCAAAACAAGTGACGAAGATATTTGCAATTTTTCAGAATAATATCTAACAGAATAAAGTTTATCACCAATATTAAATTTTGATTTTAATATGTGATTTTTAATTTCAACAATAAATTTATCTTTTTTCGAAGTAAGTTTACGAATAGAAGGATTAACCCCCTTAGGAACAAAATAAGTTCCTACACACTGCTTTGAAACCAAAATTCCACTATCTTCAAGAATTCTGTAAGAATTTTGAATTGTACCCAATCCAACATTTAATAATTTTGCTAAATCTGATTTTTTTGGCATTAAAATTAAAGTCTTAACATCAAGAGACAAAAGAATACTTTCCAACCAAGCCGTTATAGACTCCAACTTTTTGCCTTGCCGTATATTCAACTCATTCAATTTATTTTGAAAAATTTTAAAATCTAATTTATCCATATTAAATATTTTCTAAATGCTCAATTTTAATTTCAGGTTCTAAAACAATACCAATTACATCAATTTGAAATCTATCATATTTTATATTAGATTGTTGTAAAAATAAAAAAGCACCCTTTTTTATATTATTATATTTGGTTTCAGTAACTGCTTCAAGAGGTGAACCCAATTTAAGGGTTTTACGAGTTTTAACCTCAATAAAGGAAATCGTATTATCAAATTTAGCAACAATATCAAGTTCACAAAATCGAGAAAATTTAACATTTGTAGACAAAATTTCATATCCTTTATCAATCAAATAATTTTTTGCTAAATTTTCACCATAACTACCTAACTCACGATTATTCATTAATAAGTCCTTCACAAAGAATAAACTGACCTAATAAAACAACTTCACAATATTTAGTAAGAGATTCAACAAAACAATTATTATTACAAAAACCACCAGATAAATACAACTTAGTTGGTCGTTTTGCAAAATTCCAAGCATTGTAAGCAATACCATGAATAAATTTAGAAACAGCAACAGAAGCTTTTGTTCCAGAAGCAATATCATCCATAATTTTTTCTAAACCAAAAATACCACAATTAATTATATATTTTTCATCTATAAATTTTAAATCATCACTTTTTATATCATAAAATTTTAAAAGCATTTCAACTGTAGCACCTGTAGAACTTGCACAAGAAGTATTCCAATCCATATCAGCAAATTTTTTATTTTTAAATTTTATCCATTTTGCATCTCGACTACCTAAGTCCAAAATTGTAGTATTTTCATCAACAATATTCATTGCGCCTTTTGACATTGCAACAATCTCATTTTCACATACACCACCCATATGACCACAAGCACCGGTAACAGGTAAATTTAATGACTTAAAAATTTTTGAAGGCAAAATGAAATATTTTTTTTCATTTACTTCATGATGAAAATATGGAACTAAACACGATAAATTCTCATTTATTGTGATAATCTTTGAATAAGTTGTACCTGCATCAACAAAAACAGCCATTATCTTAACCTCAAAAATGCTTCTACTTTAGCTCTGACAGAATTAGTTGAATAATCATCGATATCAATATAAAGACCGGAATATTTATTAGCAAGGTATTTTGCCAAGGCACCCTTTGAACAAAATGCTTGAGAATAAAATACAGTAGGAACATCTTCATCAACAAACATTTCTAAATCCAAATCAGCAGGGACACCCGCTTCACAGCATCTAATCCACCCGTAAATATGAGTTTCTTTTGGAAATAATTTTAATATATCAATATCATTTGGAGGTACTCCCCAAAATCCAAACTTTGGCTTCACATATGAACATTCAACTTTTTCAGGTTCTGCAATAGAATTCATTATCAAATTAACCTTATCAATCAAAGGCAAATCCGATATTGAATAAACAATAGGTTTTCTTTCCACTAATTGTTCATACTTCGTTTCAATAACATCAAAACCAAACTGTTTGAGCAAATGAGCCACATACCAGCCTGAATCACATTTTTCTTTCCCAATAGCAGCAATAATTTTAATAATATTATCTTTATAATAAAAAGCATTATTTACAAGATTTTTAATAATTTTACAAGAAACATCCGGCAAAATATTTAAATCAGGAACACCATAATCAATATCTAAATCTAACCACTCAGAATCTCGATATTCCGATTTTACTTCTGACATAATTTTAGGATCAGGATACCCCCAAAAAGCTATATATTTTTTATCAACTGATAAAGACATTAAATAACCTCATTATAAGCATCAGGATTATTTAATAAATCATAATTAATTTCATTTTGATTATCTGCAATAGCAGCAGCAACAACCGCATCAGATAACACATTCAACATAGTTGCAAACATATCAGTAATTCTTTCAATAGTGAACAAGAAAGCAAAACCTGCAACTAATTGTTCAGGAGATAAACCCATACCGTTTAAAATTAAAGCAACAGTAATAAGACCTGTCCCAGGAATACCAGCACAAGTACTTGAAGCTACAATTGCCAAAAATGCAATCTGAATAATCATAAACGGACTTAACGCAACGCCATAAGCTTGAGTTAAAAATATAACAGCAACAACTTGAACAATAGCCGTTGCATCCATATTCAACGTAGCTCCAAGAGGCAATACAAAACTTGAAATTTTATGAGAAATTCCTCTTTTTTCGCAACAAGCAATAGTTAGTGGCAAAGTTGCTGATGAACTTGCTGTACCAAAAGCAACCATCATAGCTTCTGCCATAGCAGTGTACAACATCACAATAGGAACTTTTGAAAAAGCACGCAAAAATAGCGGATAAACAACAAAAAATTGTATACCAAACGCAATAAACAATACTATCAAAAATTTTGAAATACTATCAAATATATTAACTCCATAACTTGCTATTGAAACAGCAGTCAAAGCAAAAACCCCAGGAGCAGCAAAATACATAATCCAATCAGTTACTTTCATTGTAGCAGCAAAAATTGACTCAAAAAATGAAACAACAGGTCGATTAATTTCACCAACTTTTGCAAGGGCAATAGCGAATAATAAAATAAAAGCAATAATAGGAACCATAGCTCCGTTAGCAAAAACTTCAACAGGATTTTTAGGAATAAAACTTAAAAACATATTAAGCATATTTCCTCTTTGTTGTTCAATAGTTGCAGCAACCTGTTCCTGAATATCAACTGCAGAATCATGATTAATGTATTCAACAGCACCAAGTCCTGGTTGCATTAATAAAGCCAAAGATGTACCGATAGTAACAGCAGCTACTGTAATAATCCCATAGTATAAAATCATCTTTTTACCAAAAACGGCCAATAATTTATTATCACCAACACTTGATATACCTATAATTATCGCAGATACAACAAGTGGCATAACTACCATTTGAATAAGTCTAATAAATACTTGACCTATGAATGTCAAGAAATTTATAATAAAAGTATTTTCAGTCCCCTGCAATAATACCCCTGCAATAATACCTGCTACCAAACCAAAGAATATATGCCAATTACGTTTTAAACCTAATCCAAGTGCAATTAAAATCTGCATGTGCAATTTCATAATCATACCTCATAATATAGTTATATAGTAATTGTATAACCTACATGACTAAATTACAAAACTTATTACAAATTGTGAATTAACGCAACAAACGATTATGTTCATTTAATAAAGCATTCTTTCCAGGCTTAACTTTTATAAAATCCCAAGGTAACGTATCAGAAACATTAAATTCTTTTGTAAACTTAGCAATATCAACAAGACCTTTTGCTGAATTTTTAAAAGCACCTAAATTTGCTCCATTGTGATAAACCTCAATCAAATAATCAGTTAATGTTTCATCACCTCTTGATAACACAGTTTGGTAATAATCCCATTTAACGCTTGAAAAAGAAGCTTTAAGCCCCAACTTATGAAACTCTTTTTTAAGATAATTTTGTTTATATTCAAGAGATTTAGAATCTTCTCTGGCACACCACTGAAAAGGAGTATGAGCTTTTGGAATAAATGTAGAAAATGAATAAGACAAATCAAAACCTTTAAATTCTTTTTTCAACTCTGAAGCAAATTCAACAAATGCTTTTAAATCATCTTCAGTTTCAGTTGGAATTCCAAGCATACAATAAACTTTAAGACCTTTTAAGCCATTTTCACTTGCGACTTTTACAGTGTTTTTAAATTGTTCATTGGAAATATTTTTGTTAATTACCTTACGCAATCTTTCACTACCAGCTTCAAGTGCAACAGTAGCCGTTTTTAAACCTGCTTTAACAAGAGTTTTTACAATTAAAGGAGATAATTTATCCGCACGTAAGGAAGATATAGACATCTCCAATTGTTTACCATTTTCAATTTTATCTAAAAGATAATAACAAAGTTTTTCCATATCAGGATGAGTACAAACATTTGCACCTAAAAGAGCAATTTTATTTGTAAAACTCAACCCAACTTCTAAAGCTTCAATTATTTTTGAAACATCAACATTACGCTGAGGCAAATTCAAATACGAAGCGATACAGAAGGCACAACAGTTCGAGCACCCTCTTACTATTTCTAAAATAAATGTATCTTTAAAATAAGCCTCATTAGAAATAATTGGAGTATACACACAACAATCAAGCTTTTCAGTAGATTTTACAACAGTTTTTGGATATTTAGGAACAAAAATTCCATCAATATCAGACAAAATTTTTAATATTTCATTTTTTGACTTACCCACATTCTTTTTATAAACATCTATAATTGTGGTATTAATATTTTTGGCGTCACCAATCAAAAAGAAATCAAAAAACTTAGAATACGGCATCGGATTTGCAGTAACAACAGGCCCTCCTGCAAAAATAAGAGGAAAACTATTATCTCTTTCCTCTGCTTTAAGAGGTATTTTATACTTATCTAACATTTTAAAAATATTTAAAAAGTCTAAGTCAAAAGAAAATGAAAACCCAATAAAATCCAATTCGTCAGAAGACATACAAGTTTTATGCGTATCTGAACAAACTCTTTCAACAAATACATCATCCATTTCATCAAACTCTTTTGATATCCAAAGATACCCAAGAGAAGAAAGCGAAAAAGAATAAACAGACGGGAAACACATCCATAACTTAACATCAGGATTTTTATTTTTACTAACTCTATACAAACATATTTCATTATTCATTTGGACTATCCTCATTCAGAGGTTTTAAATACAATTCATCAACCAATATACAAACTGTAGCGGCAACAGCAGGAGCTAAAATCACCCCCAATACTCCCAAAAACTGGGCGCAAATAAATATTGACAATAAAATAACAAGTGGATGTAAATCCAAAAATTTACCAAAGATTACAGGTTTAATAAAACTATTAGAAAGCTGTTGAACAATCAAAAATAAAACAGTTATTATCACGATTTTAAAAAGTCCTAAGTGATAAGCTGCAAAAATAATTAATAAAAGAGCAATTGCAGGACCAAGAATTGGAATGATATCTAAAAAACCGGCAATAAAACCTAGCACTATAGGATAATCAACTTTAAAAATTAATAAAATAGCCGTAACCATAATCCAAATAGCAATATTTGAGATTAATTGTCCTATAACATATCCGCCTACTTTTACAGAAATATCATTTAAAACATCTCTCATTTTATTCTTTAAATTCAATGGAAAAAATTCAATAATTTTATTAGAAATATATGATTTGTCTTTGACAAAATAAAACATCATCATAAAAAAAGCTATAAAAAATATTATAAAATTAAAAAATTCTTTAGTAAAAGTCAAAGATTTATCTAAAATATTAGTTGTAATTTCCGCAGTTGGCACAGCAACAGCAGACAAATCAATATTATCAGATACATTCGAAGTAATCCAATTATTATGATATAAAATAGACTTTATTAATTCAATGCGAGCAGGTAAAGCATTAACAACAAAATAAATTTGTTCAACTGCCATTTTAAAAACAGGAATTAAAATTAAAACAGTAGCTAAAATTGTAACAGACATCACAACAATTGTTGCAACTGTTCTATTCATTTTATTTTCCAAAAATTTAACAGCTGGTTCAACAGATGACGCTAACACAAATGCAGTAAATACTAACATAAATAAATCAACAAAATTTGGAATTAATTTAAGGAATAGTATAATTAGAACTAAAAAAATTATATTTTTAAAATTAATATATTTTTTATAATCCACAACTAACCTCTTTGTTTAAGCATTTCATCAATTTTTATCTGCAAATCCAATGCCGCATTCAAATCATCCAAGGATAGAATTTTCATACTGACAAAAATTTCTCCTAATTGAAGTTTTTGAAATCTTTGGATATCAAGAGCCATACCTAAATGAATTAAGTTTATTTTACCTGCTTCAAGTAAAATTTCACCTATCATTTGATGCTCTTGTATATCTTTCCAATCTTCAAAATTATATAGATTTTTCATAATAATATACCGAAATAAACTACTGCACTAGTCCCTAGTTGTACTACATTTCAGGACTAATCAACTTAGTTTGAACTGCACTCTCATCACTTGATTCAATCTGTTTTTGTGATTGAGAGTCAGAATCATCTGTATCAGGATTTACAATTTTATTAACAGATACAACAGTATCATTATCTAATAAATTTTGTGCCCTAACACCTGTTGCAGGTCTTCCTTGTCTTGAAATATCACCTGCTTTAAGTCTTGTACAAATTCCGTTAGCTGTAACAAGCATTACTTCATCATTTTCATCAACAATAGTTAAAGCAACAAGTCTTGACGCAGATGATTTAAATTTTGTAGCTATCAAACCGATACCACCACGATTTTGAGTTCTAAATTCAGATAATTTAGAACGTTTGCCAAAACCATCAGATGTAACAACAAGCAAGTCAGCATCGTAATTTTGAGGAACAATATCACAACCTATAATTGTATCACCAGTTCTTAATTTCATTGAGTTAACACCTCTTGCACTTCTGCCTAAAGGTCTTAAATCATCAACTCTAAATCTTATTGCCATACCACAACTTGTACCGATAATTATTTCATCGTTTGGTTTTGCTAATTTAACCCAATTTAATTCATCATTTTCTTCTAATGATATAGCAATAATACCGTTTCTTCTGATATTCGAGAAATTACTTAATTCAATACGTTTAATATAACCAGATTTTGTAAGCATAATTAAATTTAAATCAGAAGAAAATTCGCTTACAGGTACAACAGCTGTAATTTTTTCGCCTTGTTCAATCGGAAGAAGATTTACAATAGGCAAACCTTTAGCTTGTCTTTGACCTTCAGGGAAATCGTATACATTCAAGCTATATACAGTACCTTTTGAACTAAAGAATAAAACTTTATCATGCATCATAGCAGTAAAGAAATGTTGAATATCATCATCTTCTTTTGTCTTAATACCGCTTTTACCTCTTGTTGCACGATTTTGTCTTTCAAATGTATCCAATGAAATACGTTTCAAATATCCTTGATTTGTGATAAACACAGCCATAGGAATATTTGGTGTTAAATCTTCAATACTCATTTCACCTTGTTCAGGAACAATTTGAGTTTTTCTTTCATCACCGTATTTAGCTTTATCTTCCAACAACTCTGTTTTAATAATATTTAGAACAAGTCTTCTATCAGATAAAATTTCTTCGTATTCTTCAATTTTCTTTAATAATTCATCATATTCATTTTTAATTTTATCTTGTTCTAAACCGGTTAATCTTCTTAATTGCATTTCAAGAATAGCATTAGCTTGTTCAACATCCAAACCAAATCTTGACATCAAACCTTCTCTTGCATCATCAGTAGTTTTAGATTTTTTAATAAGTTCGATAACTTCATCTAATGAACCTAAAGCAATCAATAAACCAGCTAAAATATGAGCTCTGAGTTTAGCTTTCTTCAAGAAGAAAGTTGTTCTTCTAGTAACAATTTCAACACGATGAGAAACAAATTCTTCCAACACTTGTTTTAAATTCATTAGTCTTGGTTGTTTACCGCAAAGCGCAAGCATATTATAACCAAAAGTAGTAGCAAGTTGCGTATGCTTAAATAAATTATTTTTAACAACATCTGGCTTAGCATCACGTTTTAATTCAATAACAATACGCATACCTTCTCTGTCAGATTCATCTCTTAAGTCAGAAATACCTGTAATTTTTTGGTCTTTAACAAGCTCAGCAATTTTTTCAATAAGCATTGCTTTATTAACTTGGTAAGGGATTTCAGTTACAACTATGGCGGTTCTTGCTTGTCTGCCTGCACCACCAGGTAGTTCTTCAATAGTTGCAACAGCAGACATCTTAATAGAGCCTCTGCCAGTTTCATAAGCTTGCTTAATATCATTCAAACCGACAATAGTAGCTGCAGTCGGAAAATCCGGACCTTTAATATATTCCATTAACCCATCAATAGTAATATCAGGATTATCAATTAAAGCAATAGTACCATCAACAACCTCTGAAACATTGTGAGGAGGGATATTTGTTGCCATACCTACGGCAATACCTGAAGAACCGTTTAATAATATCATAGGCAATCTTACAGGCAAGACATCAGGTTCTTCCAATGAACCATCAAAGTTTGGTACAAAATCAATAGTTTCACAATCAATATCAGCTAACATTGATTGAGTAATTTTGTGCATTCTTGCTTCTGTGTATCTCATAGCAGCAGCAGGATCACCATCAACTGAACCGAAATTACCATGACCGTCAATCATAAGATATCTTGTTGCAAAATCTTGAGCCATACGAACAAGAGCTTCATAAACAGAAGAATCACCATGAGGATGATACTTACCCAAAACTTCACCAACAATTCTGGCACACTTTTTAAAAGGTTTATCAGGAGTCATACCCAATTCATTCATGGCAAATAAAATTCTTCTGTGAACAGGTTTTAAACCATCACGAACATCAGGCAATGCACGTCCTACAATAACACTCATAGCATAATCAATATACGAGCGTTTCATTTCTTCTCTTATATTAACAGGTATAATATTACCGTCATGAAATATATTTTGCTGTGACAAAATAATCCTCCTTATCCCCTATTTAGCATG
>CACZSH010000055.1 GCA_902783785.1 uncultured bacterium
GGCGGAATAGAAATAGTGACTTCAGGCTTAATACAGGATATTAATGAATCAATTACGGTTAACAATACAGGTTCAAAAGGTCTAAATATAAAAGGTCTTATTAAAACAAATAATAAGGATATAAATATTGCTAACATAAATTCAAATATTTTAATTGGAGAAGATTCTTCAAATAACGATAATTATGTTACATCTGGCAGAGATATTATAATTAATCAAACAAACGGCTCAATACTTAATGGTTCAGAAAATAATAAATCTCAACCTATATATAAGACATTGCTTGTCTCAACAGGTGATTTGATAATGAATGTTTTAGACGGTGACATTGGAAGAACTGATGCCGAAAAACCTGGTGTTAAAACCACTGCTGAAACCAGAGTTGCAGATGAATCTATAAATGTTAAAATCAATGGTAAAATAACAGCAAAAGCGGAAAATGAAAATAAAACAGATAAACGATTTATAAATTTAAGAGCAAAAGAATCAGATTTAAACCTTTACAATGTTGTATCTGATGGAAATATTGTTTTAACTGCTGCAGATATGGTACAAATCGGAGAACCTGATGAAGAAGGATATGCTCCTTATCAATCTTATTCCGTAAAAAATGCAGGCGATATCGGTGATTACATAATTTCAGGTCAAAATGTATCAATTGTTGCAAGTGAAAATATTGGTGAAGATGGTAAAAATCTTACAATAATTCAAGATCATCTTGGAAACCCTGATTCTAGAGTTTATTTGGAAGCATATGATTCAATATATTTTGATGGCAAATCAAATAAAGTCGGAGAAAAATTAAGAATTGCACAAGCAAGAACAAAAGGTTTAGGTCAAATTGTACTTGATCTTGAAGAAGAAGCAACAATTGAACAGTTGGTTTTAGGAAATACAATAAATGTAAAACAAAAAGGTAAAAATCTGGTAATAAATGATATTTCAATGTACGGTGAACACCTTGACGATGATGATTCGATATTACCTATATCAGAAGATGCAAGAACTGCAGGCGGTAAACAAATCATTATGGAAGCTTATGATGCTTATGGTGAAGACGGCGGAAATTCTACCATAACTATTAAAAACGCAGATATTTTAGGTCTTGGATTGAAAGATGAAAACGGAAACAGATTAGTTGACGTTAAACTTGTTGCTGACAATGTTGTCTTTGAAGCTGCCGCAACATCTGATTTGACTACAGAACCTATTGTATTTGAAGTAAGAGGTGTATCGGCTGATGATGTAGCTTCCGTTGGAGGTAATCGTTCTAATTTTAATGTTAAAGATAATAAATATACTGTTAATAGCGTAACAATAAATATAGATACTGATAAAAATAATAATCACGGATTAATTTTTAATACTCTATATGCTGATACTGCAAAAGTAAAAACAAACATGTCAAATATAGTAATTAAAGATGCCTATATTAAAGATAGTGCAATAATAACTAACGGAAATCCTAATTCTTCAGGATATAACCATACTGTATCTGTAAATAATAATACAAAAGGTCTTAATTCATCACAAGTTCAGTTATACACTAAGCAAACAGGTAGCTTTAATTTAACTATGGATAACAGTATAAATATAAATACAAATGCACCAATAGTTCATTATAGTCCTCATGTAACAGTAAATGGTTATAATAGTGAAAACAGCTTTACTAGGGCTTCTTTAAAAGACAATGTAAATCAACAAATAGCAAAAGATATTCATAATAGAGCTGTAACACAGGATGTTACACCATTAAAAGCTGTTGATGTTAAATTAGATACAAGCAATATAATAATAAATGAGATAAATAATTTTAATATATCATCAGATAATGAATCAACAAATAATAGTGAACAAGAAAGAAGTTTATCGAAGATAGAAAAAGAAGAAGAAATAACAGGAGGCTAAATTATGAAAAAAACTATTTTGACAGCAGCAATTATATTAGGATTATCAAGTATGAATGCAGCATTTGCCGATACAAAAATTGCTGTAGTAGATGTAGCGGCAGTAGTTGCACAATCACAACAAGTTAAAGTATTAAAACAAGAAGAAGCAAAGAAAATCCAAGATTTGGAAAAATGGCTAACAACAGTAAGAGCAGATGTTGAAAAACAACAAACTCAGGAAGGAAAAGATAAACTTCTGAAAAAATATAATGCTGAATTTGCAAAGAAAAA
>CACZSH010000056.1 GCA_902783785.1 uncultured bacterium
AGATACAACTTGGGGGTAGACTATTTTGGGATATAGGAGGAAGTATGAATATTGTCCAACCGATAAGGAATAGAGAGGATATTGAGAAAATGAAGGAAATTTTGAAACGCAAAAAACGCGATCTTGTACTTTTTATTTTCGGGATAAATTGCGGACTCAGGATTTCGGATATTTTGAAACTTAATGTCGGAGATGTTAAAGGCAGGGATTTTGTTGAAATTAAAGAGAAAAAGACAAAGAAAAATAAGCGTTTCCCGTTAAACCCGGAACTAAAGGTTGTGCTTGAAGATTTTGTAAAAGACCACCTGGAAGACGAGCCGCTATTTATTACACAACAGGGAAACAGGCTTGATAGAAACCAGGCTTACCGAATTTTGAATAAGGCTGCAAAAACATTAAATCTTCAGGACAAAATCGGCACCCACTCGCTGCGCAAAACATTTGGCTATCATCACTATAAACAGTTTGATAACATTGAACTTCTACAAAAGATTTTCAACCATTCCTACTCTGCCATCACCCTCCGCTACATTGGCATAGAGCAAGATATTATCGATGAAAGTTATATGAATTTTTATTTGTAGAAATATTATACTTAAATATTCGAAACACTATTTTCTGAAATATTACGAAAATAATTTGCTATTTTAATAATATTATTTTTATGTAAAATAATATTTTTCCTCAACTCAACATAATTTATTTCCCCAGGATTTTTATAGTGTGCTAACTTGTTTCTTAATTCAATAACATCAGTTTTATATTTTTTAAACATAATCAAACTATCTTTATCATAATTTTCCATAAGTTGATTGAAAATTTCGTTTCCGTATAGAAATTCTGTTCTTGCTGCTGTTGGGAATACGCGACTACTTTTTTCTGGATCTTCTAATATTATTGTTTTTAAATCTGAATCAGATATAGATAAGACTTCTTGACATTTAGATAATAATTCTAATTTCTTTTCATCGTTTTCATGTTTATCTATTAATTTTTTACAATGCTTATGTCTTGCATTTTTTGCATTTTTTTCAATGGTATTCCATTTATTATTGTCTGGAATATTTTTTACGATTTCTAGCAATATGTGGTCAATTTCAGCAACTTGAGCCATTGTAATTCCACGCATAGCCGATTCATCTAAATTACTCATTATGTCAAATTGTATCATCTTATTTATTTTATCAATATCTCTTAGGATATTTTGTCTATAAAAAGCATATGTACCATTAATATCATTTTCTTTTATTGCTTTTTTTAATTCTTCAATTTCTTGTGCTGAATAAAAAATAATATTGCAATATATATCTTTTTCTCGTATTTCTTCAATGAACTTTATCCCTTTATTTTCATCATCAAAACAATAATCCATAAAAATAAGATTAAAATTATTCTTTGAGTTTAATATTGTATTTAATTCTTCCTCGTTGCCCACAATATCAAGTTTCATAACAAAGCCAAGACTCTCAATTTGACCTTTAATATATGTATCAAAAAGAGACTCTAAACCTTCAATATTATCATCAACCCAAAGTATATTATAGTCTAAATTCATTTAATTGATACCTCCAACCCAAATCCTTTTGGAAGGTCATCTATATAAGATATTTCCCATCCTAATTTTTCAACAATTTCTTTTACATGACTTAAACCAAGACCAGCACCTGATGTTTTTGTATAACCTCTATTAAATATTTTGGTTTTATCTGCTTCAGGTATTAAACCATCCCCTGTATCAATAATAGAAAAAATCAAATCATCACTTTTATTTTCTAAGTTAAAATGTATTTCAGATGCATTTGCTTTTATAGAGTTATTTATAAGATTATCTATTATAATAAAAATTTCTATTGGACGTAAATTTTTATTTAATTTTATATCTTCCGGTATGTTATCAACTATAGAAATTTCATTGAAAATTTTTGTCTCTATCAATAAATTAAGATAATTTTTTATAAGACTAAAGACTTCAACATTTGTTTTCCCTGTCTTCATGTTGTAATTTCTAGACTTTGCTAAATCAGCAATTTTTAGAATAGAATCTGTAAGATACGCAATTGCTCTAAAATAGTCCTCAATATGTTCTTCTTTTATCATATTATGATCTTTTTCATATCTGTATGCCGAGATTTTACTTTTTATACCATTTGTATCAATTACAATTTTATGTATTAAGTTGCGCAAAGACTTTGAATCTTGACTTGCATTTGATTTATGAAATAAATTTTCACTTTCTATTTCTTCTATAGTTTTTTCTTTTTTTGTTATAATTTCTTCTTGCTTTTCAATAATAGAATCTTTTTCTTCTATACTATTGCTTAATTCTTCATTCTGCTCTAAAAGTGTCTTAGCATATTCTTCTTTCTGTTTTATTTTTTTATTTTGTGCATCTAAAAATGAAAGTATGAATTTTTTATTTGGAATAATGTCTGCATTATTATCGAGTTTTAATTCTAGTTGTTGTGCAAATGATTTAAAAGCATCTTGTTCTTTAATTGCTAATGTTTTTAAATACTCATAATTAATTTCCAAATCGATTACTTCATTTTTATTTGTACCTTGATAAATTACAGAAGACAGTACTGATAACATTTTTTCATCAGTATTACTATATTCAACGTCTTGCGGATCAATATTTTCAAAATTTTCATTGGACTTATAATTTGCTACTGTGTCCCAATCTAAACCTTCAACTACAAACTTTTCTAGTTTACGAAAAGCCTTACTTACAAATCCAGGTTTTCCTATATTTTTTATTTCGTATGGAGATTGTAGTTGCTCAAATGCTTCGTTTTTTACTACACCTTCACGAGCTGAAACTGGGATGAAGGAAGATTCATTATCTTCTATAGTAACGTAGCCAATTAAGTCCCTTGTACCAATATATCTATTATATCCTTGGGCTTTTCTTCTATCTATATCCAACCAGTCATTTCCAGTCTCTCCATAAGGAAATACTCGAAAGCCATTTAAAAACATAAAAATAGAACCATATTCTGAATGTTTATAACCTGTTTTTTTTGTAAAAAAGCCTTTTGATGCAGTATTTAGGTAATATATTTTTGCATTAATATTTTTTAGTTTTGTATATGGATTCTTTTCTTTTATTGTAAAAATATTATTTCCGTCATGTTTGAGAGTTGTTTGTAATATATTTCCATTATAATCAATGGACGTTTCTATTGAAGTTGTTCTAAATTCTAGTTCTTCAAAAATCTTATTATGAACAATACCATCAATTTCTTTTTTTAAATTACTTTCTAAATAATCTGTTTCTATATATACCTCAAAATCGCCATTTGAAGAAGTATCACTCGGAGAAATAACGAATTTTTCTAATTCTTTTTTTAATTTTGACAATTTATCATATGGCCAAATATCTCTTAAATCAGAAATTACCAAAACTGTCCCAGATATAAAATTTGTTTTATAGAATTTTTTTAATTCATTCTTTTCAATTTTGTAAATATCAAATTTTGCATCTTGTATTTTACTTTCTGGATTATCAACTTCAAAAGCCTCCCAATCAATATGGAAGTAATAACCTTCATTGTTTTTAAAAGTATATAAATCTAATTTTTTACCTAAACGATCACAGGAAAACCTACCAATACCTTTATTCCCAGCATAATTTTTGCCATCTTCTTTTGTTTGATTTTTCTTGGCAGAATATGCCATATTAAGCCACTTATTTTTTATATCATCTATGGACATTCCAAGTCCAAAATCTCTAACTACTATTTTCGATTCTAAACCATATTTATCAGCATTATGAAATTCTAATTCAACTTTATTTGAATCTGCATCCTTGGAATTTTTAATTAATTCAATCAGTGCAATATTATCATTATATATTAGGCCACGACCAACTATATCCTTCAATCTTGCATGCGTGGAAAAACTAACAGAGGCTATGCTATCCATCATTCATTTCGCTTTCTGCAAGTTCAATTATAAATCTACCAAGTGTTTCAGCCATAAGTGGGGGAACTGCATTCCCTACTTGTGTATATCTAGGACATTCTGATTTGCGTCTCGGGCCACCAGTTGTATATCTTCCTTGAAACTCATACCAATCAGGAAACGACTGAATCCGAGCGGTTTCTCTGACTGTTAATATACGTGATTCTGAGTAATGCAATGTATCTTCTGGGATTGTTGTTATTGTGTTGGATATTTTATCTGGTGATAATACTGATAAGCAATGCTTTTTGAAATTAACTTGCTCTTTTATAGCATTAGAAACAGCACAACCCTTTTTAGCATTTGCTAAAATGTAATCATATCTTTTTAAGGTATTCTCTTTATGTTTTGCCAATCTTAAACTATTTGGCATTTGATTTCTTTTCATTCCTTTGCGCATTATTTTTAAATATGAATTTAACTTTGTAGGCTGTTCATATTGGAGTTGTTCAAATCCTCTACAATCAACACACTCTATTTTATTTTTATTAGTTAATTCCAAGTCAGATATTGCATCTCCAACAGTTGTTTGTTTTTTTGAAAGACCTTTTATTTTTCTCTGTTCTTTTGCAACACTTAGGATTTTATTTAAAACGTCTTTATCGTTACATTTTTGAAGTTCTTTGGATATATACTTTTCATCCACAGCAATCATAATAAAACGATTTCTTAATTGAGGAACACCAAAATCTGCCGCAGATACCATATTCATAAATACTTTATACCCTTTTTTTTCAAGAGATTCTTTGACCTTTTGAGAATATGGTTTTTTTGTAGCATTTTTAAATGCTACTTTAAAGCCTTTTACGTTTTCCAATAAAAGAACCTTAGGTCTTATTATTGAAACTATTTCAATATATTCTTCTGTTAATTTATTTCGGGGATCTTTCGGATTTCTTAGTCCTGCAAAACTGAACCCTTGACAAGGAGGCCCGCCGGCAATTAGAAAAACTTTCCCTGATAACTTTTCTAAATCCTTTTTATAACTGTTTAATAGATCACTTGTTGTCATGTTCTTACAAGGCAACCATTTTGGCCATTTAAAAGCATGCTTTTTGTCACATAAATTATGCTTAAATGTCATAAACGCATCATCTGTTTTTTCTATGGCAAACACACCCTCAAATCCTGCATTTACAAGACCTAATGAGAGTCCTCCGCAACCAGCAAATAAATCTATAAAATTGTATGCGTGCATAACTTACCTATTATACCATAAATAAATTAGCATTTTTCTTAACAAAACTTAACATTTAAACGGAGGATATTTTTCTAGATACCTGAAATATATAATATTTTGCACAATTACGAACCTTAAAACTAAATTTGTGAACACGATTTGAACGCCGATTAAACACCTTTTAAACGGCATTTAAACTTCGACATCTTTTTCATGGTCTATAAAAAATGCATTTAAAACATCCGCATCGTTTCGCAGGTGCTTAACAACTGGCGCAAGATTATAGCATTCTTCAGTCTCAGGCTGATTTACAACAAAATAATCAATAACAACTGCTGTGTTATAAATATTCTCCGACCACTTGCTTAATTGCTTAAATTCCTTTGGAGTAATATTCAATCCGACTTTTTTCATACAACCTCCTTCAACGTGTCGTATTCATTACTCTAAAGACAATGGAAGTCAAGTTGATTGCTAAACTCCAGGAGGCTTTGGAGGTTCAAATCCTTTTTTATATAATTCAAACATTCGAGCATTATATTCTTTGTTTATGCGTTGTGATACTTCCGGAGTTTC
>CACZSH010000057.1 GCA_902783785.1 uncultured bacterium
ATAAGTTGCTTCTGCATGAGGGTTTAATACATTTGTAACATTTAAATCCCCTCCTTTAATTCCACCTAAATTAATAGAAGTAACAACACCTGTTTCATCTTCATAATAAACCCCTTGAGGAATCTCATTACATAATTCAGCCATCAATTTTGCCGCATTTGGTTTTGTTTTATCAGCAATTTCAATTCCAGAGTGGCCTCCTTTACAATTAATTTCAACATGTCCATTGCAATAGCTTGCGCCTGACACTTGTAATACTCCAAATTCATCAGCATCACATACAATAACATATTTTGAATTTAAATTTTTAAAATCAAAATTTTTAATACCACTCATACCGTTTTCTTCATCTCTTGTGAATACGACTTCCAATCCACCGTGTTTCATATCAGAATTTTTAGTATCTTTTAATAATTTTAGTGCTGCTGACATACCAAATTTGTCATCTCCACCTAATGTTCGCCCTTGTGCATGTATAAAATCCCCATCTAAAACAGGATTTACAGGTGAATCATCACCAACAACATCCATATGTGATGATAGTGCCATAAGTGGTTTTGTATCATCTGTTGCAGGTAATTTGATGATGACATTATTATATTTATCAGTCATAAAATCTAAATTTTCTTGACTGCAAAATTCTCTTACCCAATCTACAACTTTTTCTTCGTGTAGAGAAGGAGATGGAATGCTTGTCAGATTGTAAAAAATATCAATTAATTCGTACTCTTTTCTTAGATTTTCCATAATTTTCTCCTAGTTTTATCTTCCCCTAAAAAACCTTTGTCCTGTTCCACCTTTACCAATTGGAACTCTTACTGATCTCATGCATTTAGGACATCTCCCAACATAAGCGGTTCCATCCTTGTTCTTGTATATGCGTGCATATACATTGCAACATTCAAAAGTTATACCAAGAAAAGGTTTTTTTTCTCTTTTTGGTTCTTCAAATTCTTCTTTTTCATTATCTATTTCGTCATCGTAAAAATCAAACATTACTAAACCTATCTATCTGTTGTTTTGTACGTACGAACCTTTTTAGGGACAGTAACCTGACATTGTGAAGAATCAAAAGCACTGCATGAAAGAATTTTTTTATATTTTTCTGCAAAATGTGCATAATCGAATATAATTACTCCGCCCAAGTTACATTTTCTAGTTTCATGTACTTGTCGTATCAAATCTTCTTGAGCACCACCCATAAATGTTACAAAAAGACCCGCGTAGAGCTTAGTATTTGAATTACAAAGGTACTTATTAAAATCATATACCATTTGTTTCATTGTTTTAGGGTCGCATGTCAAAAATAACGGAGTAAAACCATCAATTAATCCTCCTTGTGCCCATTTATTCCAATTTTGTTGTTTTACATCAATGGCTTGTTTTAAATTAGGGAAGACAACTGCCGTGTAGAATACTTTATTTGCGCGACATAGACAACTTACTTTTTGTACCATTTGTTCAATTTTATTTTGTCTGTATTTACACCACAATTCCCAACGATAATCCTTTGATGTTATATCATAAGGATCAAAGCCGTACATTCCTTTAAATTCTTCTCTCGCAAATTTCGTATACCCCCAGTTTGAATCAATATAACCGTTATAACTTCCTGAAATAGATTGTGGATAACGAATATAGTCAATATTTATACCATCTGGGTGATAATTAATTACAATTTCTTTTAATAAATTTAATGCAAAATCTTGGACTTCTGGATTCGCAGGATCCAAAAAGTAACCGTTATGCTCCGACAAAGAAGGATGAAGTCCGTCTTTATTAGCGTTTACTCTATTTACATTAGCCCATTCAGGATGTTTTGCAAGAATTGAATCAGGATATTGAGATGGTACTTTGTTACCGACATAGAATGTTTCAAACCAGATATTTATTTTGATATTGCGCTTGTGAGCTTCCTGTATCCAAATTCGTAAAGGATCGATGCCAACAAATATTTCATTTTGAGGGATAAAACCATAACTTTTCATAATATTACTTGGGTATATTGTTTTACCATGGAAAAAAGTTTCTAAAAATACATTGTTAATTCCATTTTTTTGTAAATCATTTAGGGTATTAATAATTGCTGATTTAGATGTAGCTGTTGGTCTTATCCAAACTCCTTTTAATTCATTTTCCTTATAAGGTACTGCGCTTGCTATGGCACCATTTGCATGTTCAATTGATAATGTAGAATATTTTTGGACGTTAATCGGACTGTGTTTTGCCCTGCGTAAATAGTAATTAGCTCTGGAAATATATGCTTTTGGTAAAGTAGGATCGTAGCTTAAAAGATTTTTTTGATAGTAATTAATCATTGAATTTGCTTCATTGATTTTTTCTTGGGCGTCATAAATAAAACTTTCAGATGTTATATAAGCATATATATTTTTATTGTATTTATCTATATATATCTTTGTTCCTACCATTAAGTTTTCGTTCATCCATTTTTTAGCTTTACCATGAGCGCTAATAACAAAACCATTCTCAGGTATTAGGGAATCCGCACCACTTAGACTAACAACTGTATTCCCAACTACAATAGCTTCTCCTCCATATTCATTTGTCCCGGTGCTGACACCAAATTTTGGAGTATACACAACCAGCTGATTAGCTCCTCGTAGCCCAGGGTAAAAACTACCTGTTGGATTATTTGTAGCAGATGGATCAATTGCACTGATTTTATACATTTCTTGAGAAAAAATAACTTCATGCTTTTTACTTATATATGGCTCAAATGGATTTGTATTAATTAAGTCAGTAACTTTAGCGTACGCACTCATACATGTGTTAGTTGATAAAATAATTGTAGCTAATAATACCAGACAATATTTTTTAAACATTTATACGATATCTCCAAGTCCCTATACTTATTATATAATAAATATAATATTATTTTTTTAATTCATCTAATTGATGTATTTTTGTGTTTAGAGCCTTGTTATTTAAGATTTGACATGCTCTTTGATAATGAAATTGAGCTTTTTCAAGTTCCCCTAATTTTGCATTAACAACAGCTAATCTTAGATTAAGATTTCCATCATTGCTCATTCCATATTTGAAAGCAGCATTATAAAATTTTAAAGCTTTTCTAAAATCCTTTTCATCTTCTCTAAAAATGCCATAATAGTAATTTACAAGTGGGTTTTTTATATCTAAATTTAGCCCTCTGTCCAAAAATGCTTTTGCCTGAATTGATCTATTCATTTTTCCATAAATATGCCCAAGAGTGGCCATAACTTCAGCATCTTTAGGAGAAATTTTTATCAGCGTTTGATATGCACCGGCTGCCATTGAATAGTAATATGTTTGTTCTTTGGGCTGTTTCGATTCTCTTGCTTTTTCTAAATAGTTTTTTGCCTTTAGCTTCCATTCGTTATAGTTTAAGCTTTTATAGTCAACATATACGTCATTATATTCTACCGATGCCTCATATGTGTATGCGTATAATGGAGAAAAAAACAGATAGGCGATTAATATAAATACTTTTAAATTTTTCATATAATTTTCTTAATAAATCACAACAATAACTATTATAACATGAAGTTTTTTTGTATGATTAACATATACGGGGGTGGATTTGCAAGAACTAGTGTATTTATTAGTATTTATCGTTTTATCAACATTATTTGCCGTTGCTTCGATTATTGCTGGTTTTGTTTTTGGTTATAAAAATGAATCATACGAAAAATCACAAATCTATGAGTGTGGTATGAAATTATTTTCTGATGCAAAGTTACGTTATGATGTTAAATATTTTAATTATGCACTTTTGTTTTTGCTGTTTGATACTCTATCATTCTTTTTATTCCCTTTTGCTGTAACTTTTAATAAAATGCCTTTGTTTATCGTTGGTGAAGTTATTTTATTTACGGTTATTTTATTAGTAGGCTTACTATATGCAATACAAAAACGTATGTTAGGAGATAATTGATGAACGTTATTATCTCTTGTATTGATTATGTACTAAATTGGGGAAGAGCAAATTCACTTTGGCCTCTTACATTTGCAACTTCTTGTTGCGGTATTGAAATGATGCAAACTTCTGCTGCTGATTTTGACATAGCAAGATTTGGTTCAGAAGTATTTCGTGCATCTCCAAGACAAGCTGATTTATTAATTTGTGCTGGAACAATAACTCATAAGATGGCGCCTGCTTTATTGAGATTGTATCAGCAAATGCCTGAACCAAAGTATGTAATTGCTATGGGTGCTTGTACTTGTGGCGGTGGAATGTTTACAGACTCTTACTCTGTCGTTAATGGCGTTGATAAAATTATTCCTGTTGATATTTATCTTCCAATGTGTCCGCCTAAACCGGAAGCTCTTTTAGATGCTATTATTAAACTACAAAATAATATTAAAAAAGAATCATTAATAGATAGACAAAAGTTTGTAACTAAACATTGTTCATACCTAAAAGAAGAAGATGATATTTTAATAAAAGATAGCGGACTAAATATTATAAAATGGGGGGTAGAACTTGATTAATACGGATTTATTAAAAGAATACTTCCCTGACGTTGTTGTTAACGAAGATTATATATTTGTTAGTAACAATGTATTTGAAATTCTTTCATTTTTAAAATCAAAAAATTATGTTGATTTTGATATTTTATCCCAAATAATTGCAACAGATTATAGTGAATTTGTGCAATTAACTTATAGCTTGTATTCAACTGTAAATAACGAATTCTTATATATCATTACAAACGTCAATACTGAAGCTACCAGCGTAGTTAAATTATATAAGAGTGCATATTTTGATGAGTGCGAAATATACGATATGTTCGGCATAAAATTTATTGGTAACGATAAACTGAAGAGATTATATATGCCTGAAAGTTGGAAAGGTCATCCTTTATTGAAATCATATAGTAATACTGATGAAAGGTTGGTGTGGAATAATGACTAATCTTTTAAAAACTATGGAAATCAATTTGGGCCCTCAACATCCGTCAACACATGGCGTTTTGAGACTCGTACTGGAACTTGATGGAGAAGTAATTAAATCGTGTACTCCTATTGTTGGTTATCTTCATCGTGGTATTGAAAAAATGGCTGAATCTAGATCTTATCTTCAATATTTACCGATTGTTGATAGAATTGATTATCTTGGTGGATTTTTTAATTCATATGCGTTTTGTGATTGTATTGAGCATATTGCAAATGTTGAAGTCCCTGAGAAAGCTCAATATATCAGAGTGTTATGCATGGAACTTAATCGTATTGCATCACATTTACTGTGGTTGGGTACATTTATGTTGGATTTGGGTGCTTCTTCTCCGCTTTTTTACTGTTTTAGAGATAGAGAACGAATATTGCATATTTTTGAGGAGTTAACAGGTCAGAGAATGATGTATAACTATTTTACTTTTGGCGGAGTTAGATGGAATATACCTGATGCAATTCTTGATTCAATCTCTGTATTTGTCGCAGATTTGCCAAATTGTATAAAAGATTATGAAAATATAATTACAAACAATCCAATATTTATCTCAAGATGTAAAAATAAAGGTGTACTTAGCAAGAAAACTGCTTTGCAGTACTCTATTACCGGTCCTAATTTGAGAGCATCAGGTGTTGCTTTGGATTTTAGAAAATCGAATCCATATCTTGTTTATGATAAATTAAATTTTGATATTGCTATCAATTCAGAATGTGATGCTCTTGCTAGATATAAAGTTAGAATTTCAGAATTGTATTCTTCATTGGAAATTGTGAGACAATGTTTAGATTACATAAGACAATCAAATGATGAAGTTATTAATAAAACTTTGAAACCAGTAATTTTAAATATTCCTGATGGAGAATACACATCATCAGTTGAAGCACCAAGAGGATTGACTTCATGTACTGTAAAAGCCGGAGGCAAAAATCCATATAGAGTAAAATGGAGAACAGGCTCTTATTATGCAGTTCAATTACTTCCTGAACTTATAAATAATTCTGAAATTGCTGATGTTATGGCAATATTTGGGTCATTAGATGTTATTTTGCCGGAGGTTGATAAATAATGAATTACTTATTTAGTCTTTTTATTAATTATTTGGCAAATTTTGGTGTCCCAAAGGAAATATCATATGTTGTATTTCCGATTTTACCTTTTTGCATAGTTGCTTGTGCGTTAATTTTTGTGGTTTTAATTCTTGTATTGGCAGAAAGAAAAATTTTAGCATTGTTTACACAAAGAAAAGGTCCTAATCGTGTCGGTGTTTGGGGTATTTTACAAACGATTGCGGATGCAATTAAGTTGCTTTGTAAAGAAAATATTGAACCAAATGTTACTGACGGTATATTTTTTACTCTTGCGCCACTTATTGCTTTTGTGCCGGTGATGGTATGCTGGGGTATAATCCCATTTAGCAATGAATTTGATTTTATATCTATTTCTACTTCTGCCTTATTATTTTCTGTTGTGGCAATTATGCCTGTTATTGGTATCTTGCTTGCAGGCTATTCAAGTAATAATAAGTTTTCATTGATAGGTTCGGTTAGGGCAGTTGCTCAAATTGTTTCATACGAACTACCTATTATATTTGTTATTTTATCAGTTTGTATCTTAGCTTCATCTCTTAATATTAAAGATATAATTCTAGCTCAAGTATCTGTTTATAAGATGTTTGGCTGGTATATATTCCCTTGTTTTTTAGGTTTTGTAATTATGTTTGTTTCTTCATTGGCCGAATTAAATCGATGTCCATTTGATTTACCAGAGGCAGAAAGTGAATTGGTTGCAGGATACAATACTGAGTATTCTGGAATGCGATTTGCATTATTTTTTCTTGGTGAATATGCAATGTTATTTGCTTCTTCTGCATTTATTGCGGCACTGTTTTTAGGTGGATTCATATCACCATTTGGTTTTTATTTATCTGAAAAACTTTTTGCTAATAACATTTTGATACAAATTTTTATTTATTTTGAACAAGCTATATGGTTTTTTCTAAAAACATTTATTGTCGTATTTTTGATTATGTGGGTAAGAGCTGTGCTCCCAAGATTAAAATCTTCTGATTTACTTAAATTTAGTTGGAAATTTTTATTACCTCTTTCTATACTGAATTTTATTTATATCTGTATATTTAAATATGTTGTTCTTGTCGGAGGTATAAAATAATGTTAAAACAAATTTATAACTCAATATTATCTCTTGTTATTGGACATTTAACAGTATTTAAACACTCTTTTAAAAAACGCGTTACTCTTGAATATCCTGAAATAAAACCATATTTAAATAATAAATTTAGGGGAAAACATGAGTTTGATATCTCAAAATGTAAAGCATGTGGAATGTGTCAAAAAGTTTGTCCTGCAAATGCAATTGATATTATAAAAGATGAAAACGGTCTTTCAGAATATAATATTGATTATAGTAAATGTATATTCTGCGGTAATTGTTATTATTATTGCAACTTCAAAGCAATTAAACCTAGTAATCAATTTGAACTTGCCACTTCTGATAAAAAATCACTAAAAGTTACTTATAAAAAATTGGAGAATACGAATGAATAGTGCCGAAATATTGACAAGTGTTATATTTTATTTATGTTCTGCAGTTATAATTTTAAGTGCACTATTGACGATTTTATCAAAAAGAATTATGTATTCTTTGATTTTTGCTATTATTGTATTTTTTGCAGTAGGTTTCATTTTTATGCTTTTAAATGCAGAATATAATGCTATAATTCAATTTGCTGTATATGGAGTTGCTATACCTATTTTGATTGCTTTTGCCCTTATGTTTACTTCATATAAAACCGATAAGAGTATATATTTGGCATTTTCTGCTCGTCTTATTTTGACACTAATATCGGCAATTTTATTTGTATTGACTTTATTCAATATATTGCTTATATCGTCATCTGTTGTTGATTGGTTATTCACTTCTCAATCATCGTTAATATTGAATAAATACGAAATGTTTAATTCTATTTCAAATGGTTTATATATAAAATCTTTCTTTGCCTTGGAATTGATTGCATTTTTAGTTTTTGTTATTATTGTTGGTTTTTCTTCACTTACGTTATTTAAGGGGAAACGAAATGGCTAATTTAGTATTTAATATCACTTTATTCCATTATTTAATTCTGGCTCTAATACTCTTTACCATTGGCCTTTTAGGTGTAATTTTATCAAAAAATATAATTAAAGCTTTAATTTCTGCTGAATTTTTGATATCAGCTGTTAATATAAATTTTGTTGCTTTTGCTTTTTTTGTTGATAGTGCTAAATTGACTGGTTTTATTTTTTCAATTTTTACTATCGCAATTGGTGCTGTTGAACTAGCTATTGCTTTTGCTATTTTTTATCTGTTATTTAAAGAGAAAAAAACAGTTAATATTAATGATTATAAGGAGTTAAAAGGATAATGGAAATTTTTATACAAAATATTGGTTTAACTGTTTTATTTCCGCTTTGGTGTTCTGTTCTAATATTTCTTGGCAACTTTTTAAGTATACTAAAGTCAAAAAAAATTATACTTTCTCTAACTTTATTATCTACTACATTTGGCTTAATTACATCGCTATTTACATTTTTTAATGCGATGGTTACTGAGAATTTTGTATTAGAAAATACATTTAAATTTTTATCAGTTAATAATTTTATCCTTGAATTAGGGACATATATTGATTTAACATCATCATTTATGCTTTTAATTATTTTTACGGTTACGCTAGCAGTACAGATATATTCTTATTCTTACATGTATAATGATGCAAGTTTTTCAAGATTTTTTGCTTTAATGAACTTTTTTACGTTTTCAATGAGTGCTCTAGTGCTTTCTCCTAATCTTTTTCAGATATATATATGTTGGGAATTGGTAGGAGTTTCAAGCTATCTTTTAATATCATTTTGGTTTCATAAAAATGCTGCATCTAATGCAGGTAAAAAAGCTTTCGTAATGAATAGAATCGGTGATATGTGCCTATTAGCAGGAATAATTTTATCTTCCATAATTATTTACAACTATTCAGGTCAAACTGATTTTGCAGATATTCCGTTTAGTAGTATTGATAAAATTGCTGCTTATCTTTTTACGTATACATCTGAGCCAATTTTTATAATAATTTGTGTATTGTTAATTTTGGGTTCTATTGCAAAATCTGCACAATTTCCACTTCATACCTGGCTACCTGATGCAATGGAAGGCCCTACTCCTGTTAGTGCATTAATTCACTCTGCAACTATGGTAGCTGCCGGTGTATTTTTAATTGCAAGATTATTTCCTATATATTATCAATCAAGTTTTGTAATGAATTTTATAGTAATTATTGGTATAATTTCTGCACTAATTGGTGCATTTTGTGCAATAACTTGCAGGGACATTAAAAGAATTCTTGCTTACTCTACATCCTCTCAGCTAGGTATTATGTTTATTGCACTAGGTTCAGGAGCTTTAACTGCAAGTATGCTTTATTTAGCGACACATGCCTTTATAAAGTCCATGCTATTTTTGTGTGCAGGCCTAATTATGTCATTGTATCTTGGTAAAACTGATATTGATAATTTTGGTGGACTAAAAAAACATATGAGTTTAATTGCATATATTTTTCTAATTGGTGCCTTTTCATTGAGTGGAATTCTATTTTCAGGGTTTGCATCTAAATCTTTAGTTTTCCATCATTTATTTGAAACGCACAGTTATTATATTATTTTATCACTGCTTGTTATTTCATTTATGACTGCATTTTACATTTTTAGAATGTATTTTCTTGTATTTGAAGGTAATTCCCATACGTCAGATAATAAAAAATATAGCCATGTTATGGTTGTTCCAATTCTTTTTCTGTGTGTAATAACATTACTTTTAGGCTTTTTCTTACCCAAAATGTCAACATTAAAGTACGAACTTATTCCTGTTACTACTGAGCTGGTTGCAATTCTTTTAGCATATTTATTTTACGTTAAATTTGTAAATATGCTCCCTAAATTGCCAATTTTATATAATTTGTCTTATAATAAGCTGTATATCGATAATTTCTACGATTTTATTACTCAAAAATTATATTTAGGGATTTGTAAAACAGCTAATTTTATTGATGACTATATTTTTGACGGAACTGTATTTGTAACTGTTTTTCTTACAAAATTAAATGCTTGGCTTAATTCAAAATTTCAAACAGGTAGTGTACAGTCTTACATTTCATATTCGTTTGCAATTTTAGCTTTAGTATTAACCGGTTTTTGTTTAGTTTATTCTTTGGTAGCGTATTTTGCTGAGGTGTAGTATGGAATATTTATCATTAAATCTATTAATTTTCTCACCATTAATAATTGCAATATTATTTTTCTTGCCTATATTTAACACAAAAGAAGTTTTTATAAGAAGATTTACAAAAACATTTATGGGTGTACATTTTGTCTACGCACTATGTTTTTGGATATTTTATAATCCGGATGTAAACTTTTTTGATGAATTATTCTTGTTTGGGCAGAGTGGTGTTCAATCCCTAGGGATAAGATCGGCTTTTGCTATTGATGGATTATCCTTAGTAATGGTTACTTTGACATCATTTTTATTTTTTATGTCTGCAATTTCAAGTAAAACTATTATTCGACACAGACAAAAGCTGTACTATGGATTACTTTTGCTTCTTGAAACCTCTGTTTTAGGAGTGTTTACTTCATCTGATATTTTCATATTTTTCTGTTTCTGGGAATTAGAACTTATACCAATGTACTTCCTGATAAGCTTATGGGGTAGTGGTAGAGCACAAAAATCAGCAATGAAATTCCTACTTTATACATTCTTTGGAAGTTTGTTTTTATTACTTGGAATATTATTACTAAGTTACTATAGTGATACTTTAAATTTTCAAATGAGTTCATTATTTGCAGATATAAATGTTGTTGACAAATTACCTATAAATATACAAATTTTAATTTCAATACTACTGATGATAGGTTTTTTTGTAAAACTCCCAATTATTCCACTTCATACTTGGCTTCCAAATGCACATTGTGATGCTCCAGCTCCTATCAGTATTTTACTTGCTGGATTATTACTAAAAATGGGTGCATATGGATTTATTAGATTTAATATTTTATTACTTCCTGATGCATTTAAGATTCTTGCTCCATTTTTAATTGTATTTGCAGTTATAAATATTATCCACGCAGGATTATGTGCTTACAATCAAGACGATATTAAAAAGATAATTGCCTACTCAAGTATTTCTAATATGGGTATTGTATTGCTTGGACTTTGTACAAATAACGAAGAAGGTGTTACTGGTGGTATTGTACATATGGTGTCTCATGGTTTGATATGTGCTGGATTGTTTATGATTGTAGGAATTATTTATAATAGAACAAAAACTCGTGATATAAAAGCTATTTCTGGACTTGGCACAGTAATGCCTAATCTGATGGGTTTTACTGTTATGTTTTCTTTTGCTGCTATTGGTGTTCCTTTGCTGATTGGTTTTGTCGGAGAATTTTTAACATTTTGGGGCGCATTTTCTGTACAGTACGATTCTTATATATTTCTTCCAACTGTAATAATATTTGCTATTTTTGTTTTGGTTATAAGTGCAGCATATATGTTTAAATTTGTACATAGAATATTTTTTGGTAGTATAGATAACTCTTGGGCAATTTTGAAAGATTTGACAGCTCATGAATTTATAGTTTTATCTTCTATATTGTCTGTAATTGTATTTTTTGGTATAAATCCAATGAGTTTGATAGATGTTATAAACCCAATTGTTGAAGTTATTGTTGAAAGTGCAGGGATATAATGAATTCTACATATGATATTTTAAATATTTTTATTCCTAGTGTAATATTGTTAATTACAATTGCAGTGCATACTGTTTTGTCACTGCTAAAGAATAATATTAATTACTACAAAATTTCTAAGTGGATATCTTTTTCAGGCTTAATATTATCACTTATTTCTGTGTTTGATGTACAATTTGAACCAATCTATTTTGCATTTTCTGATGCAATTGTTTCGAATACATATACGATATTTATTCAGTCGGTTATACTGGTATCTGCTATAATTTGTGTACTATTAACTAAAAAAATTATCGCTTCCAGACGAAACAATGCGTTTACATTTCATATTATATTTTTAAGTGCAGTTTTAGCATCTATGATATTGGTTTCAGTTAATGACTATTTAACAATGTTTATATCTATGGAATTACTTAGTATTGCGTGCTTCTTTTTAATTAGTTTTAACAAGGGCTATATTTCAAAAGAGGCATCGCTAAAATATATCTTTACTAATATCATTGCGTCATCTGTGTTTCTACTTGGAGTTTCGTATTTATACGGAATCACATCATCTGTAAATTTTTCAGAAATTAATGAATTTTATATGCAGCATACAGCCGAGTGGATGTATACAATTTCAATATTATTTATAGCCTCTGGTTTGTTGTTTAAATTAGCAGTTTTTCCATTTGCTAATTGGATTTTAGATATTTACGAAGGTTCTTCGACCTCTGTTGCTGCATTTTTATCTGTTATTCCGAAAGTGGCTGTTTTGGGTTTGTTGTGCAGATTATTGGTATTTAATTTTAGCTATAGTTTTGAATTTCCTCTGATATTACTAATATTTGCTTCTATAACAGCAATATGGTCAAATTTAATTGCAATCAGACAAAGAAATATTAAAAGATTATTGGCTGCTAGTTCATCTGCTAATGCATCATATATGCTTTTTGCTGCAAGTTTAGTGAGTGTATATAATATTTCAACAGTTATATTTTATTTAATAACATATGTTTTAATGAATTTAGGTGTGTTTTCAGCCGTTATATTGCTTGAAAATTCTGCATTTTCCAATAAATTGTATGAATTTAAAAATTTTGCATATACAAATCCATTATTTTGTTTTGCATTTCTTGTTTCATTGTTAGGACTTGCTGGTATACCGTTAACATCTGGTTTTATAGCAAAAATTTATTTACTCTCAGCTATTGCTAAGTCAGGCTTAATATTTATGCCATTTTTACTTGTCCTTGTAATAGCAATGGTAATAGCAATGTTTTATTATGTTAGAATAGCAAAACTTATGTTCGAAAAAGACGAAACAAAGGATGAAAAATTTGTTATATATAAAACTGAATCGGCAAGCATTATTTTATATTTATGTGCAATATTTACAATTATAATTGGTATCATTCCTGATAAAATTATCGAAATATGTAAAATAATTGCATACAATATTTAGTAATCACTGTATCCAGGATAAGGCTTAATTTCATGTCTTAAGAATTGACTTGTATCAGATGATGGGTCAAAATAATAAATAATTGGCTTTATAAGCTTAAAAAGAGGAATTTTATAAATGGGATCTTCTGCTGCATGATAATCATAAGGCTCACCATTTGACCGAGCTTGGATTTTATTATACATTTCAACAAAATCAGGTGAATAACCATAATTAATCATTGCTTCTTCAGAATATACTTCCTCCTGAGTTGTATAAGCAAATGATATATGAGAAACTGAAGCTAGCAATATAGTAACTAATAATAAAATAAGTTTTTTCATGTTAAACCTCAATTATATAATAAACTATTTTGTATCATTGTTCAAGATTTTCATATATAATCTGTTCAAGTTTATCTAATAGTTCCGATTCAGGAACACGAGCGATAATTTCACCTTTTTTAAAAATATAACCTTCACCAATTGCCCCTGCAATACCGAAATCAGCATGTTTAGCCTCTCCTGGTCCATTTACCGGACAACCCATTGTCGCAATAGTTATGGGTTTATCAAGATTTTTAAACTTATCTTCAACTTTTTTGGCTAAACTTATTAAATCTATTTGGGTTCTACCGCATGTTGGACATGAAATAAAATTAACTCCACGAGTACGTAGATTAAGAGATTTTAAAATTGCATAACCGGCTTTAACTTCTTCTATTGGATCTTCTGTTAAAGAAACACGTATAGTATCACCAATACCCAGTGAAAGTAATGACCCAATTCCTACAGATGATTTAATTAAACCTCCCTTAAGTGTACCTGATTCAGTTATTCCTAAATGTAGCGGATAGTCATATTTTTCTGAAAAAAGCTTGTACGCTTCTATAGTAGTGAGTACGTCAGAAGATTTTAGAGAAATTTTTATTTTATCAAAATTCATATCTTCTAAAATTTTTATATGTCCTTCAGCACTTGAAACAAGCTTTTCTGCTAAAGATAAGTCGTTGTTACTTTGTAGTTTTTTTTCCAGTGATCCAGCATTAATACCAATACGGATAGGTGTGTTTTGTTGTTTTGCTAACGTAACTACTTTTTCAACATATTCACGCTTACCAATATTTCCAGGATTTAAGCGTAAAGCAGAAACTCCATTATTAATACATTGGATAGCTAATCTATAATCAAAATGAATATCAGCAACAACCGGAATTTTAGAAAGTTTTACAATTTCCTTGATAGCAGCAGCGGCATCAGTATTTAAAACCGCAAGCCTAATGATTTCGCAACCAGCATCCGTTAATCTATCAATTTGATTCATTGTTGCTTTTATGTCACGTGTATCGGTATTACACATTGATTGAACAGAAATTGGTGCATTACCACCAATTTTTACGTTTCCAATTAATAATTCTTTAGTTTTTCTTCTTTTTATCATAAAATAATTTTAGCACTTAAATATAAAAAGAGGTAATTTATGAAAATAGCTGTTATATCCGATATTCATGGTAATTTATATGCATTAGAAAAAGTTCTTGAAGATATTGAGCATGAAAAATGCGATAATATATTTTGTCTTGGGGATTTAGCAATGGCTGGTCCGGAACCTGATAAGACGGTATCACTTGTAAAGCAGATGAATTGGGATATTATTCAAGGTAATACAGATAAAATGATTGTTGAATTTACTGATAAAATATATGATTCTTTAAAAGGCTCTATCCCTATAATGGCAAATGCTCTAAAGAATGATGTTGAAGTCATAAGTAAGGATAATAAAGAATTTTTAAAAAATTTGCCAGAAAATATGGAAATAACAATAAGTAAAACACCAATATTGCTTGTCCATGGCTCTCCACGAAAGAATAATGAAGATATTTTACCTGATTTACCACTGGATGAAGTTGAAGAAATGGTTTCAGATACAGATGCACGACTTATTCTTTGTGGTCATACTCACATTCCGTGCGGTTATCAGACAAATACCGGTAAAACAGTTGTAAATGTGGGAAGCGTTGGAAGACCTTTTACAGAAAAACCTGAAGCTTGCTATGCAATTGTTTCAATAGATGATATTGGTTTTGGTGTTGAACACAGATTTGTTGAATATGATTATCATGCTGCGGCAGATGTATTGTCTAAAAGAAATTTTGATGGCGCAGATAAATTGTCTAAAATCCTTATAAAACCTGAATTGCGACATATGTAACCAAACATAAAAATTTTCACTAAAGTTGTTTATTATTGTATAATTATGAAATGGTCAACTTTAATGCAAAATTTACTAATGATGGCTCGGTAGGGTTATATTCTGAACAAATAGGTGATATCTATCACTCGATTTATGGTGCGCTGTCTGAAGCGTATGAAAAATTTATTTTCCCTGCTAATCTTGATGAATTTTTAAATACTCATGATGAAATTAAAATTTTAGATTTATGTTACGGACTTGGATATAATTCAAAATCTTTTTTAAATTTTTATTTTAATATTTATAGTAAAAAAAATAATTTTATTCCGCATTTAAATAATTATATCAATTCGATATATACCAATAATATTTGCAATAAAATTTTTCATAAAATTACTTTGCATGGAGTGGATATTGATAAAAATTTATTAAAATTATCACCACTAATTTCTCATAAAAAAAAATTTATAAATACAAAAAAAAATATGAATATTTTTTCAAAAAAAAATTTATTTAATTCTAGAAAATTTTTTATAAAAGATTATATAAATATTTTTATATTTTTAAATTTATTAGAATTATATAAAAAAAATTATATTGATAAAGACTTACATGAAATTTTAGCTAATAATAGTAATAAAAAATTTTTTACTCTAAATTTAGCCTATTTAATAAAAAAATTTGATTTAGAGGGGTATGAACTATCTCAGTATGAATGTTTATTAGCTTTGTTACATAATATATATTATAAGTATATATCAAATAGTTATAAAAATGCCTTAAAATTGTTTAAAAACGAAAATATTAAATTTAGACTCTATAATCAAGATGCTAGATCTTTTATAAAAAGCACTGACTTAACATATGATTATATATTTTTAGATGCTTTTTCACCCACTAAGGCTCCTAATTTATGGACTGCAGAATTTTTTGGTAATTTATACAATCATCTTTCTGATGATGGAATGATTTTGACTTACTCAAATTCAGCCTCAATAAGAAATGCATTTTTAAAAAATAATTTTTACATAGGTAAGATTTTTAATAAATATGAAAATAGATTTACTGGTACAATTGCCACAAAAAATGAATCTCTTATAAAGCACAAACTTGATAATTTTGAAATTGGATTACTAAATACAAAAGCTGGGATTTGTTACCATGATAATGCGGAATTAACTTTAGATGATAAAACAATTTTACTAAATAGAAAAATTGCATGTGAAAATTCTAATTTAATTTCTTCTACAAAGTATAAAAAGGAGTATAAATGTTCTATGATGTTGTAATTGCAGGCGGAGGTGCTGCAGGTTGTGCTGCTGCGTTTAATTTAGGTATTAATGGAAAAAAAGTTTTATTAGTTGAAAAGAATAATTATTTAGGCGGCTTGATGACAGGTGGACTTGTTACTCCGTTTATGAAGTCATCAGAGAACCAAATAAACACTGAATTTACAAAAATATTTTTATCCGAAATGAAAAAAAATGGTGCATCTATAACTTATCTAGATGGTAATGACGGATGGTTTAATCCAGAGTATGCAAAAATTGTTCTTGATAAATTAATGTCAATATCAAATGTAGAGGTAAGATTTGATACTGTAATAACTGCTGCTTTATTAGATAATAGTGTTATTTCTGAAATTACTATTTCATCAAAAATGTTATCAGAACATATCAAATCGAGATATTTTATTGATGCAACAGGAAATTGTGATTTTTCAAAAATTTTAAATTGTAATTTTCTGAATAAAAATGATGAAATTCAAGCAACAAATTTGAGATTTATAATGTCAAATATCGATATTGATAAATTTGCAGAATGGATTTTAGATATTGATACTGATAGAAATGTAACAACTGTTTGTAAAATCGGAAATGAAACACATTTATCGACTGCATGTACTTGGGATACAAAGAAAAATTGGGCATTAACACCTTTATTTGAATTAGGGGTTAAAGAAGGTATACTCAAAAATGAAGATAGAAACTATTTTCAAGTTTTTACTATCCCTAAAATGCCTAATTCTATTGCTTTTAATTGCCCTCGTGTATGTAGTAAAAATGTTATCGACCCTTTAAATAATCGCAGTTATTCTTTAGCGTTAAGGCTGGGTAGAGAAAGTATTTTAAGATTATCTGAATTTTGTAAATCATATTTTAAAGGTTTTGAAAATGCATATATATCCTCTATTGCTGATATGCTTGGTGTTAGAGTATCTCGTAGACTAAAAGGTCGATATATTTTTACTATTGAAGATATAAAGTCCGGTAAAAAATTTGATAACCCTGTTTTAATTTCAAATTATCCTGTTGATGTTCATTCAACAAAAAATAATAAATCTATACTTGAAAAGGTTAATATTGAATATCAAATGCCAATTGAAGCTATGATTTCAGCTGATTATGATAATTTATTTGTCGCTGGAAGATGTGTTTCTGCAGATTTTTATGCTCAATCTGCTATAAGAATTATTCCGTCATGTTTTTCTATGGGTGAAGGATTAGCTAAGTATATTCTTGAATTATAAATATATTGATTTTATAATCGTAATGATAAAGTTATGAGTACCAGACAAAAATTTTTAATATATATATTTTCTGTAATAATGTTGTATGCTCTCTATTTTTGGGGTATACCTCAACTTTTTAATGTTGAAAAAAATATTAATAAGTATGAGGCATTTATTCTAAATGCAACAGGTTATAACTTGAAAATTTCTAATCCAAAATTAAAAATGGGTCTTATCCCTGGTATATGGATTATGGCCGATAGGATTGAGTTACTCAATAAGGATAATTCAAAAGCACTTGACCTAGTTGCACCTAAAATAAAAATATCCGTTTTTCGTTTTCTTGTTGGAAAATGTAATATTAATCACTTTTATGCTGATACAATAAGAGCAAATATTATTTATACAAATGATTCAAAATTATATCTTGGAGATTACTATTTGCCAAAATCTAGTAATTCTCAGTTAGATTTAAATAATTTAAAGTTAAATATTCAAGATTTTAATATTAATATTAATGATGAACAAATTAAACAAAATAGTATTATTGTTGGTGATTATTTTGTTATAAAAAAATTTTTAATAAATAAACAATACATTATTTCATCTGCGTTTAAAATTAGGGCTAGAGGTAATAAATCAAATGTTAATTTTGACTTAAATTTAAAAATGCCTTTGATGAAAAATCTTTCAGCTAACGATTCGTATCTTAATGCATCAATAACCAATTTTGATTTATCTTGCCTTTCAAAGTACATTTCATACATTACAAATGCAGAATACAAAGATTTAAAAGGAATTCTAAACTTTGAAGCTCATTCTCAGGATATTGAAAAGAAAAATAATTTTTATAACATAAATCTTGTTCTTGAAAATTTTGGAATAAATGGTAAAGATTTTGCTCAGCCTTATTTTTATAATGGCAGAGTTAGCTTATGTTCGAGTTATACAGCCAAACAAAAAGATTTAGTTATAAATTCTTTAAATTTTTCAACAGATAACCTTTCTGTTGATTTATATGGGGAAATAAAGAAAATTTCATCATCTTCTCCAGTACTGGCTTTAAACCTAAAAACAAAAAATTCACGTGCAGAAAAGCTAGTTGAACTTTTACCTGCAAATAATAAATTTTATAAAGAACTTGAATTTGATATTGAAACTCTCGTAAAATCTAAATTCTTCGCTAATGTTGATATGGATTTAACTATCAATGGTAATTATCTTAAACCTGATGTATATGGAGATTTAAATATTACCGAAGCTTATGTTACTAATAATCCGATACCAAATGGTGCTAAAAAAGCGGATATCAACTTGAAATTTAAAAAAGATAGAATTCTGATGGATGTATTGGTGCCAGCAGCCGTTAACGAATATGTTACAGTTGGAGGATTTGTTGAGTTATATGATAAGAAAAATGTTGAAGTTATTGTAAAGAGTTCAAAGAATGTTGACCTTGGAATAGCACAATATGTATTAATGCCTGTGCATAAAGTCTTAAACTTTGATTTGGGTCCTGTTCCCGTAATGGATATTGATGGCTTTGGTAATATTGATTTGGTTGTTAAAGGAAACAAATTTGATCCCCATGCATTTGGAGTGTTTAATTTTGAGAGAGGTGTTGTTTCTTTTAATGATATTCATAATTTAGTTATGACAAATGCTTCCGGAAATTTAAAATTTGATGATAGAAATACTATTTTTACTACAAAATCTGCTAAATTAAATGGTGAACCTATAACAGTTGATGGCACGTGCACTTTGTTTGGAGTTCTTGATTTTTCTGTTAAATCAAAAAATCAACCGGCAAATTTATTAGTAAATGTAATAAAATCTTCACCTATGTTAGATGATATCGGAGAAAAAATCAAAACATTTAATATTGATTCAGGTTTGATTGATGTTGATTTAAAACTTACGGGGAAAATAATTGATCCATATAGTATAATTTTTGGTAAAAATTTGTTTGCAAATGGTTCAATAACACTTAGTAAAATTTTTGGAAATCTTTCTGATATAAATATACCAATCTCTAATATTAACGGTATTATTAACTTTGATAACTTTAATTTAGTTATTAAAGTGGAATCTGCGATAAACAATTCTAAATTAAAAATTGTTGGTAAAATTAATGAAAATTTAGCAAACCTGAATATTTCATCTGATAACTTACAACTTGATGACATAGTATCTATTATTTCAAAGAAAAAAATTGTTCCATTTAAGAAAAATAAAAAGAATATAATATCATTTTTTGCTAATTATAATGGTCCTATTGATAATCTTGATTATTCAAAATTAAGAGTCGAATGCAAAACAAATTTGAGTAATTATAAATTTTTATATAAACCAACTAACGCAAATATTGAAATTTTAAATGGTGGTTTTAATATTCAAAATAGTGTTTTAAATCTTAATAAGACAAATATAAAAATTGAAAATATGCCATTATTTATATATGGCAGAATTTCCAATCTTTATAATAATCCAACACTCAATATTAATGTTGCGTCAAGACCAAATCAAGCTTTTGCAGATATACTTTTTAATGAGAATGCAATTTATCCAGTAAAACTTCGTGGCAATATTTCACATAACATGAAAATAACAGGAACCTTAAATGATTTAAATTTAAACTCATTAATAAAAATAGGTGAAAACTCTAAAATTTATTATATGGGTGCATCATTTGGTGATGATATAAATCAAATATTTATTAATCTGGATGCAAATATTAAAAATAAAAATATAATAAATATAAATAAATTATCTGAGGATAAATTATTAAAGACTAATACAAAGAATACTATCTTCCATCGTATATTAGACATTACAGGTACAATTAAAATTTATGACAAAGATGTAATATTTGATAATTTAAAGATAAGAACTCTTTCAGAAAATGATGCAAGATTATTTAACATAATATTTAGAAAACCATTTATAAAACAAGGTACATTTAACTCTGATATTCAATTATCAGGTTCTATTAAAAGACCAAAAATTATCGGCAAAGCTTCTGCAAAAAATATATCTATACCTAATTACTTTCTAAATATTAATAAAGCAACTATACTATTTATGCCTAATGTTGTAAGAATTGTTTCTAACGGTAATTTTGTAGGTGAGTATTTCAATTTGAATTCAACCGTTGATAATAAGTTTTACGAACCTTATATAATTAATGATGTAAAATTAGATATTAAAAATTTAAATTTAAATACATTAGTGTCAAATCTTAATGAGATGGAATTAGATATTAATGATAAATTAAGTAATACAAGTGCTATTAATTTTAATATCCCTAAATTCATAATTAAGAACGCTAATATCAAGTCTGATATAGTAATTATTGATAAACTAATTCTTAATAACCTTACTGCTAATGGCAATTTTGATAGCGAAAAGAAATTTAATCTTTCTCACTTTAAATTTTTAGCTGCTAATGGTGAAATTAATGGAAAATACTCCCTAAATTCTAAAACTCTTCAAAACGAGTTTTCAATTATAATTGATGGCGTAGATGCGAATGAATTCACTGAAAAATCCTTTAATTTGCGAAACCAAATTACAGGAAAAATAAATGGAGAAATGAATATAAGTTGTTTGGGTATAACACAACAGGACTGTCTTAAATCAATATCTGGTCATGGCGGATTTAAAATTTCAAAAGGGAATATGCCTAAGCTTGGTTCATTAGAATATCTGTTAAATGCTGCAAATTTAGTTAAAAGTGGGATAACAGGCTTGTCTCTTAATGGTCTTATTGATCTAATTACACCTCTAAGAACAGGTGAATTTGAATCTATCGTTGGCACACTTGATCTAAAAAATGGTAAAATTAACAATATTCAAATTTATTCTCAGGGTAAAAATTTAAATTTATTTCTTTCAGGGCAAATCGATTTATCAACATCAATAGCAAATATGAAGATTTTTGGCAGATTGCTTAGAAATACAACAAACATACTAGGTCCTATAGGTAATGCTTCGCTAAATGCCTTATTTAACACTATTCCAGGAATTAATTTATCTAAAAATTCGGATAATACTATTCTTGAAAGCATTAATAAAATACCTGGGGTTGAGCTAACAAGCAGTAAATATCGTATTTTTACTGTTGATATTAATGGTGATATCAACGGTAATGACTACGTTAGAAGCTTTAAATGGGTTGAATAAACAAATTAATAATTAAATTCACCACGTGTAAGTATTATTTTGCCATTTAAGTCATACATATTTTTATTCTGCCATACACCTTTGAACTTAAATTTGTCATCAAAAATAAATTGCATATTATCTGATAAATAGTAAAAATATGCTACAACTTTACCATTTTTATAAAACTGTTTTGAAAAATACGGATAACTTGGATAGTCATATGATATGTAGTCTACAAAAGTCAAATGACCAAATGCATCATAGTAATAATTATGCAAAATATCATCTTTGTATTGAATAGCGTACATTATTAATAAATTTCCTTTAAAAAATCCTGATATATTATATTTCTCAGTAGCTAATATTCTATTTTTAGCTTGGTAATAATGTATCTTATTTTCATTATCTTTTAGATATATATCAAATGATTTTTTAAATTCTTTTTTTGAGATTTTGTTTGGAACATAATCAGAAGTTGAAAGAGAATTAATAATTTCATTAACAAGAGTTTCCCTATCAGTTTGAGCCATAGAAATCCAATCATAAGTTACATGTGATTCAAGTATCTTAGCTGAAGCAGAAAGAGGCATAAAAAATATAATAAATAATATAAATAAATTTTTCATAGGCAAATTATATCATAACTTTTGTAATATAATCATTATATGAATATGAATTATGTACATAACAATTATGATTGTATAGTCGTTGGAGCCGGACATGCAGGCTGTGAATCTGCAATTTCTGCGGCAAGACTCGGTTTACAAGTATTATTATGCACTATAAATGCAGATAATATAGCACTAATGCCATGTAATCCTGCTATTGGAGGTCCTGCAAAATCAACTCTTGTAAGAGAAATTGATGCATTAGGTGGTGTTATGGGTGAAGCCGCTGATGCTACTTATCTTCAAATGAAAGTTCTAAATTCATCTAAAGGCCCTGCCGTTAGAGCTTTAAGGGCGCAATCTGATAAAAAAGCCTATATGGCATATATGCGTAATATTATCGAAAGTATTGAAAATATTCATATAAGACAAGCTTGTATTACAGAGCTAAAATTAACAAATGGTCAAGTTTCTTCTGTTGTAGATGAATTTGGTATTGAACATTTTGCACCAACAGTTATTTTAACAACAGGAACTTCACTTGACGGTAAAATTTATGTTGGTCTCAAATCATATCCGGCAGGCAGACTTGGAGAAATGCCCGCTTATGGGTTATCAGATTCACTCAGAAAATGCGGTTTAACTCTAAAAAAGCTTAAAACAGGAACTCCGCCACGAGTTGATAAACGTACTATTGATTATTCTAAAATGACTTTACAACCAGGTGATAAAGAGCTTAATTTTTATTCTTTTAAACCAAATAGACCAATTAGACCACAGTATAATTGTTACTTAACAAGAACAAATGAGGAAACTCATAAAATCATCTTGTCTAATCTTGATAAATCACCTTTATATCAAGGCTTGATTCATGGCGTTGGTCCAAGATATTGTCCATCTATTGAAGATAAAGTTGTTAGATTTGCAAGTAACCCTTCTCATCATATTTTTATTGAACCAGAAGGTTTAAATACATATGAAATGTATATTCAAGGATTTTCAAGCAGTTTACCAGCTGAAGTTCAGGTGAAAATGTTAAGAACTTTGCCAGGGTTGGAAAATGCTCATGTCATTAAGCCTGCGTATGCAGTTGAGTATGATTATGTTCCTGCTGTTCAGACAACACATTCTTTAATGTGTAAAACTATAAAAGGTTTATTTTTGGCAGGACAAATTAACGGAACAAGCGGTTATGAAGAGGCTGCAGCACAAGGATTAATTGCAGGAATTAATGCTTTTAATTTCTTAAATAATTCTGAACTTCTTGAGCTTTCTCGTTCATCATCATATATTGGTACATTAATTGATGATTTAGTTACAAAGGATATTGCTGAACCATATAGAATGCTGACATCTCGTTCTGAATTTAGATTACTTTTAAGACAAGATAACGCTGATGAAAGATTAACTCCTTACGGGCATAGAGTTGGCTTAGTTGGAGAAGAACAATTTAAAAGATTTACAGATAAACAAAATACGATAAAAGATCAAATAGAGTTACTAAAAGAAACTAAACTTTCAAAATCTGATAAAGTTGATGAAATTTTGGCTAAATGTAATGAAAGTATTGATAGAGGCATTCGCTTATACGAACTTTTAAAACGACCAAATATTTCTTATCCTATTATCTGTGAATTATGCGAAAAATTTAAGGATATGAATATTAGCAAAGATATTTATGAATCTGTCGAAATTTTGGTAAAATATGACGGATACTTAAAAAGACAAACAGAACAGGTAGATAATTCAGAAAAATTGGAAAAATTTAAAATCCCTGAAAATATAGATTATAATTCAGTAGGCCATATTTCTACAGAAACTAGAGAACAACTTATAAAAATTCGACCAAAAACGCTCGCTCAAGCCTCTCGCATCGGTGGAGTGAAACCTGCTGATATTTCAATATTAATGGTTTTACTTGAACGCCACCAATTTGATACTATTCAAGAGCCATAATTTGTTTATACAACTCAATCTGTTTTGGTGAAATTTCTTTTGGTAAGACAATCTTTGCCTTAATTTTTAAATCACCAAAGCCGCCATTTTGTTTAGGTAGTCCTAAATCTTTCAATCTCAATGCTTTACCCGTATTCATACCTGCAGGAATATTTATATTTACATTTCCATGTAGGGTATTAACATCTAATTTTGTTCCCAACACAGCTTGAGCCGGTGTTAATTCAACTTCTTTTGTTAAGTCAAAGCCATTAATTTCATATTCAGAATCATTAAGATTTAATATTAAATATAGATCACCTTTATTACCTCTTGAGCCTGTCTTACCTTCATTTTTAAGTCTTATTTTTTGACCTTCTTTAATTTCTTTAGGTAATTTAACGTTAACAGATTTATCTTCTGTACGAATACCAGTGCCACCGCAAACAGTACAATATCCCGATCCTGAACAAGCGGTACACTTGTCCATAACTTTAAACCGAACGGAAATATTTCCTTTCATAATATCTTTTGCTGAAACAGAAACAGTTCTTGTTAAGTCTAAATCTTCTTTAACAGGAGAATGATGTTGAGTATTTATATCCTCAAATCCCATATTTGAACTATAAGAACGACTTCTTGCACGTGATGAACTTCTTGCTCCACCCATCATGTCTCCAAATATAGATGAAAAGAAATCAGAAAATCCGCCTAAATCACCGAAATTGATATTTTGTGTAAAGCCTTGTGTTCCGCCTTGATTAAAGTTAAATCCAAAATTTTCATATCCCGGAGGAGGAGTAAAATCTGCCCCGCCTTGCCAATTAGCACCTAAACTATCATATCTTTTGCGCTTTTCTTTATCACCCAATACTTCGTAGGCTTCATTAATTTCCTTAAACTTATCTTCTGCTTCTTTTGTTTTATTAACATCAGGATGATATTTACGAGCAAGCTTACGAAAAGCTGATTTAATTTCAGCCTCAGTTGCTTCTCTTTTAACACCTAATATTTCATAATAATCTTTGTACTTCATATTATCACCATGATACATGATAATACAGATTTAAATAAATAACCAAAATATTAATTATTTTTTAATAGATTGTTTAGATCTCAAATTTCTATGATAAGTTATAGCAAATCTATGCGCTTCATCACGAATTCTTTGAAATAAAAATAATGCGTTAGAATTTTTTGGGAATATGACAGGATTAGATTTTTCAGGTAAAAATATTTCTTCTTCTCTTTTTGCCAAACTAACAAAATCAATTCCCGATACACCCATTTCTTTAACAATTTCCATAACTGATGATAATTGACCTTTTCCACCGTCAATTATTATTAAATCAGGCTTATCCCAACCCTTATCGCCAAGTCTTTTAAAACGTCTTGAAAGAACTTCTTTCATAGACATAAAATCATCAGGTTTTCCCTCTGTTGATTTGACCTTAAACTTTCTATATTCTGATTTTTTGCTTACACCATTTACAAATACAACCATAGAAGCAACTGTATTTGTACCTTGAATATGAGAAATATCGTAGCATTCCATGCGGTAAGGAAAATTAGATAATTTTAATTTTTCTTGTATGTATGCTCCAACTTCGTTAAAATCATCAATAATTTTACTCATTTCTTCAATTTTTGTTGAATCCATAAGATTTTGAGCATTTTTTTCTGCAAGTTTCAGCAATTCTAAACCTTTTTTTGTCTTTCCGTAAGTTATTTTTATATTTTTTCCGGAAAGAATATTTAGCCACTCTTCATACGGTTTTTTATCAATATTTTCAAATTGAGAGGCAATAATTTTATCAGGGAAATCCTGCTGTAACATATTATAGTAATCTCTTATAAAAATTTCTGTAAGAGCTATTAAATCTTCATCAAATTGATTAGTATAAGCAAATTGTTTTTTATCAATCAATCTGCCTTCTCTTATCTGCATTACGACAGCGATAAAAATGCCGTTTTCATATAAAAATGAAAGTACATCTTCGTTTAATTTAGTATTTTCGGTAACAACTTTTTGTTTTTCTAGCGTCTTTTGTAAGTCAAAGTAGCTGTCTCGCAATTTGGCTGCTTTTTCAAATTGTTCAGAATCAGAATACTTATGTATTTGATCCATTAGTTTTTTTAAAAGTTCAGATTGCTTACCCTTTAAAAATAGTTCCGCCTGCCCAATAAGTGATTGATACTCTTCAGGTGTAATTTTACCTTGACATGGGGCCATACATCGACCAATATCATAGTAAATGCAGGGTCTGGATTTAAATTTAGGAGTTTTACACTGTTTTAACGGAAATAATTTTTTCAAAAAATCCAATGTTGCATACATTGCTCTTGCATCAGTGTATGGTCCGTAAAATCTACCTTTATCCGGATTTAAATTCTTTTTTCTAACAACTGTTATTCTTGGATATTCTTCATCTGTGATTAAAAAATACGGATATTTTTTATCATCTTTCAAAAGAATATTGTATTTTGGCTTATGTTTTTTTATTAGCTGAGATTCAAGAATAAGAGCTTCAGCCTCGGAATCAGTTAAAATATATTCAAGTTTTTCAATATGTGATACAAGTACTTTTGTCTTTAGCCTGTCAACTGTTTTTCTAAAATAACTTTTAATTCTCTTTTTTAAATTTTTTGCTTTACCGACATAAATAACAGTACCTGTTTTATCATAATAAATATAACAACCCGGAGAATCCGGTAAAACTTTTAATGTTTGACTAAGTGCTTCATTCATAACAAAGATTATACCATGTCATTATTAAAAAATAATTAAAATTATAATTAATTGAGATATTAGTTATATAATTATGATATGGATATAAAAATACTTGTAGTTGATGATGATGCAGCTATCAATGAGTTAGTAAAAGTAAATTTAGAACTTAGCGGATTTAAAGTTATACAAGCATATGACGGGATAGAAGGGTTTGCACTTGCAAAACAAGAATTACCGAATGCTATTGTATTGGATTGTATGATGCCTGATGTTGATGGGTTTACAGTTGCGCAACGTATAAGACAAAATGAAGAAACAAAAGACATTCCTATTTTAATGCTAACAGCTTTGTCTCAACTAAATGATAAAGTAAAAGGGTTTAATATCGGAGTTGATGATTACTTATGCAAACCTTTTGAAATGGAAGAATTACAGGTAAGATTGCGAGCAATTTTAAAACGTTCAAGACAACTACCTGAATCTTTATCAACAAGAGAAATATTAACTATAGGAGAAGTAACTCTTTTACCTGAGTCTTACAGCGTAAAAATTGGTGAAAATATTGCAAAATTAACACCAATTGAATTTGATATATTTAATTTATTGTTCCAAAACCAAGGGAATATGGTTTCATCAGCAAAACTATTACAAGATGTTTGGGGATATGCTCCAAATGATGATGTCGAAACAATTAGAGTGCATATCAGACACCTTAGAAGCAAAATTGACAAAATTTCTAACGGTAAAAAGTATATTGAAACGATATATGGCGGCGGTTATAAGTTGAATATATAATTTCTATTCTTCTTCATTAAGACTTAATACAGCCATAAATGCTTCTTGAGGAACTTCTACCCTACCAACGGCTTTCATACGTTTTTTACCACGTTTTTGTTTTTCAAGTAACTTACGTTTACGAGTAATATCCCCACCATAACATTTATCCAAAACGCTTTTTCTAAGAGCTTTGATATTAGTTCTGGCAATAACTCTGCCACCAATAGCAGCTTGAATTGGAACTTCAAAAAGCTGTCTTGGAATAATTGTTTTTAATTTTTCCGTCAGTTTTTGACCAATATAAAAAGCATTATCTTTATGACAAATAACAGAAAGAGCGTCAACTATCTCACCGGCAAGCATAACATCAAGTTTTACCAGACTTGATTTTTTGTAATCACAAAATTCATAATCCATGCTTGCGTAACCTTTGGTTCTTGATTTTAATTGATCATAAAAGTCAGTAATGACTTCACTCAAAGGAATATGATATTCTAAATTAACACGTACTTTATCTAAATAAGTCATATTGATGAATATACCTCTTTTAGACTGTGTTAAATCCATTAATGTTCCTGTATATTCATTTGGAGCAATAATATCAACTTTTACGTATGGTTCTTCAATAAAATCAACTTGACCTGCAGGTGGTAAATTTGCTGGGTTATCAATTTCTAATACTTCACCATTTGTAGTATGTACATGGTACACAACAGAAGGTGCCGTTGTAACAAGAGATAAGTCATATTCACGTTCAAGGCGTTCTTGAGCAATTTCCATGTGTAACATACCCAAAAACCCGCATCTAAAGCCAAAACCTAACGCAGATGAAGTTTCAGGTTCAAATGTAATACTGCTGTCAGATAATTTTAGTTTTTCTAAAGCTTCTTTTAAATCCTGATAGTCTTCATTGTCAACGGGATACATACCTGAAAATACCATTGGTAAAGCTTCTTGGTACCCAGGTAATGGTTCTTTTGCAGGATTACAAATATTGGTTATCGTATCACCTACAAAACGTGTTATTTCCTTAATAGAACCTGCAAAATATCCTACATCACCACAATTTAAAGATTCGCATGGAACTCTGGTTGGCGTTAAATATCCAAGTTCAACTACATCATACTCTTTACCTGATGCCATAAACCTTATTTTATCACCATTTTTAATTTTACCGTCCATAATCTTAAACAAGCAAACTGTTCCTAAATATGAATCATACGCACTATCAAATACAAGCGCTCTTAAAGGACTGTCTGATGTATCTTTTGGCGGAGGAATTAATTCTACAACCGCTTCTAATACATTTTCAATACCCTCTCCGGTTTTTGCACTTACAGGAATAGCAAGCGAAGCATCTATTCCTAAAACTTCTTCAATTTCCTGTCTAACTCTTTCAACATCAGCTGATGGTAAATCAATTTTATTAATTACAGGAATTATTTCTAAATTTTGTTCTATTGCTAAATACACGTTAGCAAGTGTTTGAGCTTCAACGCCCTGAGTTGCATCAACAATTAATAATGCGCCTTCACAAGCAGCTAATGAACGTGAAACCTCGTATGTAAAATCTACGTGTCCCGGAGTATCAATAAGATTTAATTCATAATCCTTACCATCTTTTGCTTTATAATTCATTCTTGCTGTGTTCAATTTTATTGTGATACCACGTTCACGTTCAATATCCATGGAATCTAATAATTGATCCTGCATGTCGCGTTTACTAATAGTTTCTGTTGCTTCAAGCAGTCTATCAGCAAGTGTAGATTTACCGTGATCTATATGAGCAATAATACAAAAATTTCTAACGTTCTCTCTATACTTCATATCATTATTATATCTATAAAAGAGTATATTTGTAAACTATTGACTTTTATTCTTTAAATAATAATATAATTGTATGTTAATTGAAGAATTATTAGAATTAGCCACATATAAAAAAGCAAGTGATTTACATATTTCAGCTGGTTTACCTCCTGTAATTCGTGTTGATGGACGATTAATAAGAGTAGAACAGCAAGTTTTATCACCTGATGACATTGAATCATTAGTTTTTCCTATGTTATCTAATGAACAACGTAGAAGACTTGAACAAGAATGGGAACTTGATTTTTCTTATGGAGTTCAAGGTTTAAGCAGATTTCGTGTTAATATCTATAAGGATAAAGGCAGTTATGCTGCGGCCTTCAGAACAATAAATTCAGTAGCCCCTTCATTTGATACATTAGGTTTACCTGATATTGTAAAAAAAATTTCTGATAAACCAAGAGGATTGGTTCTTGTTACTGGACCTACAGGTTCTGGAAAATCTACGACTCTTGCTACTATGATTGACTATATTAATTCAACAAGAGCTGAACATATTTTGACCATTGAGGACCCTATTGAGTTTGTGCATAAATCTAAAAAAAGTATTATTCATCAACGTGAACTTGGTCAAGATACGCGATCATTTTCAAATGCGTTGCGCTCAGCGTTAAGAGAAGATCCTGACGTTATATTGGTCGGTGAGATGCGTGACTTGGAAACAATTCGTCTTGCAATTACAGCTGCTGAAACAGGGCACTTAGTTTTTGGAACATTACATACTTCTTCTGCTTCACAAACAATTGACCGTATTATTGATGTGTTTCCTGAAGGCCAGCAACAACAAATTCGTATTCAGCTTTCTACTTCACTTGTGGCTGTACTTTCACAAACATTACTACCAAGATTAATGCCAGATGGAACAAAACAAGGTCGAATACTCGCTCAAGAGATTATGATTGTTAATCCTGCTATTGCAAACCTAATTCGTGAAGCTAAAGCTGCGCAAATTTATTCAACTATTCAAACTAATCAAGGTAGTGGTATGCAAACACTTGAAATGGCATTGAAAGATTTATTTAATCAAAAATTAATATCACTTGATGATGCGTTATCAAAATCATCAAGACCTGATGAGCTAAAAAGACTATTACAAAGATAATTATTATATATTAATAAAACAAAAAGTCTATAATTGCTTGATATTATAGATATTTTATCCATTTTTTTGTAAATATTAAGAAATGTTAAGAATTATACAACAAAAAAGGCAATTTTTTTAACAAAAATTACTTTATTAAAGTACGAGGACATTAAACACACGGAGAACAAAAAAATGGGTTTCTTACTTTTCGCAGGAAGAAAATTACAACTAAAAGCTAGAATGAATCAATTGCAATATCGTCAAATGCAATTATCTCAAGAGCAACAAACAATTGCTTCTCAAATAGCTGATAAACAACAAGCAATTCAAGCAGCAAAGAATCAATTGAATCTTTCTTCTCAAATGTTCGTTCTTGGTAATGTTCTTAATGGTTTATCATCAAATGATACAGTTAAACAAATGTTAAATTCAAAAGGTTTAGCTACTTGTTCTTCTCGTGACCTTCAAGCTTTATTAAATGGTCAAAAAATTTCAGCTGGTGGTCAAGAAATATCATTAACTGGTGATGATTTTTCTCAAATACAATCAGTATACAGTCAACTTCAATATCAATCACAAATGCAAGCATCATATGCTACAAATGTTATAAATAGTGTTATGGATGCATCAAGTAAATTAGAATTAACTCAATTGCAAAACAAAGATAGTCAAATATCAATGGAAATTGAAAATATTGAATCTCAATTAAAACTTGTTACTGGTGAATACGAAGCTGCTAAAAAAGGTGAACAAAGTGAAGCTCAATCATCAGCACCAACATTCGGTCTTGCATAATAAGTAATTAATAATACAAAGCAAACAAAAAGCTCAAGAAAATCTTGAGCTTTTTGTTTGCAATATCAGAAGAATATCCATTCAAATCCAGTAATAGATTGAAAGGCAATTTTCTAAAAGAAAAATACTTAAATAAGTATAAGGAAAATTATATTAAAGTAATAGCA
>CACZSH010000058.1 GCA_902783785.1 uncultured bacterium
GAATTTTGAAGCACAAGATTATGTGGTAGCGTCAGGTAGATATTGGACAAATAAAACAGCAAACATTTTAAACGAATACGTTTCTAAAAATTTAAAAAATGTTGATAAAAATGCAGAAAAAACTTTAAAATCAATTTATAAATTAGCTGATGAAGGTCAATTACCAAAATCAGTAAAAGAAGAAGTTTCTTTACCAGTTGTTCAAAATGTATTGAACGGAAGATATGAATCAAAAACTTCTAAATTACCTTCTGATTATAAAGAATTGATGACAAAATCATTGATGGATTTACCTTTAGATTCTATTGAACTTGCTGATGATACAGTTGCAGTTTTAAGTTCATCATTTATGACAAACAGAGCAACAAAATCTGAATTGGTAGGTAAAACTCGTTATGAATTACATAAAGAAAATAATCCTCAATTAACTGAAGAAAACAAATCAGTTTACGAAAAAACAAATAAATTCTATACAGAAGAATTATCATCTTTCGCAAACGAAATTATGGACAAAGTTAATGCAAAATTACCTGAAAATGCAAAATTAACAAAAAATGGTAAAGCAACAAAAATGGCTAAATATGTATTACCTTTAGTTGCAGGTGATATTGTTAAATTTGCAGTAATTAAATCAGTTAAACCTGATGCAAAAGTAAAAACTTTAGAAGATGGTAACTTATCTTATGATTATAATAAATTGAAAGAAGATGCTACATTAGAATCAATGGGTATTTTAGCTGATTCTCCTAAAAATGAAGCAACTGAATTACTTTCAAAATTGAAATCAGGCGTAAAACATATTTCTAATTCTGATAAAGATGTTCTTACTAATTCAATCTTAAGAAGATTAGAAGGTAAAGATGAAAATACATTTGCTCTTTCTGAAATGATTGTTGATAGAACAAATGCAGGCCTTGATTGGAGAATTGACGCAGCAAAAGATATAGCTGATATGGATGCTTTAAGAAATGGTAATTCAAACTTCTCAGAAGCTTGGTCAAACGTAATCAATTTCTGGCACAACTTCTCAAAAGCCGTTGTTGAAGAAAATAAAAATGCTTATATGGTTGCAGAAGTTACTGATGAATATGCATTACATGATAATTCTGGTAAATATTCATCAGCAAAAGATGCAGTAATGAAATTACACCAAGAAGCTGGTATGACTTCAATCGCTAACTATTCTTACTTCTTTACAGATGTTGCAAATCTATTTAATAAAGATATTACAACAGGTGTTTCAATTGACCAAAATACAAGAAGCAGAAAAATATTTGATAAAATGGTAGGTGGAGATAATTACTTAAATTCAGCTCCATTAGATTCAATTCTTTACTCATATACATTCGTTGGAAACCATGATAAACCAAGAATGTTACATACATTGTCTTTAGATATGGAATTATTCCACACTAACTTCAATAACAATTACAATCACAAAAAGATTGCAACTGCTATATTAAAAGACAAAATGTATAATGAAGTTACTGATGCTGATGTTAATTCAATTAACTTCAATCATGTAAATAATAAAGCAATTGCTATGGCAGATGCTTTGAAAGGTGGATTTGGAAAAGCATTAGGTAAAGTATTCCAACCTTCACAAAGAAAAGATGAAGTTTTCTCATCTATTTCTAAATCAATTGCAGATTTGGCATCAGGTAAATATTTAGATAAACAATTCTCAGCAGATGCATTTGGTACAAAACCGTTTGATGTTGCAATAAAAACTGTTTTAAAACAAGCAACTGAAAAACATGGTTTGAATTTATCAAAAGAAGAAAAAGGTAAATTGTACAATGCAACTTTTGAAACAATATTAAAACCTGGTATGAGTAAATTTAAAGCAATGATGGGCTTCTTGGTAAGTTTACCTGGCAACCCTACTATGTATGCAGGTGATGAACTTGGTGTAACAGGTTATGATGAAAAAGCTAAAAACGTTTACTTGAATAACCGTTCATTCTTACATTGGGAATGGTTAAATGATGGAAACAAAAAATTCATTCAAGATTTCTATAAAGACATGAATGAAACAATGGCTTTAAGAGAAAAACCTGAATTAAGAGCATTAAATAATGGTACACCTTATACTTTGGATTTACATAAGAGTACAACCGGTGCTAATATTCCTGTAATTGCAAGACAATCTGCTGATGGAGCTATGGCTATTACATTATTCAATGCAAATGGTGTAAATCTTGATAAAGAAGCTGAATTACATACTCCTCACGTTAAATTAGATAGCATTTCATTCCACACAACAGGTAATGATAAAGTTGGTTTAAAAGCCGGTTTAACTGAAGGTATGACTTTTAAAAATGCAGATCAAAGAGATAAATCAGTTTACAAAGTTTGTGAAGAATGTGGTAATTACTTCATTAAGAGATTTGATTCAGAACAAGCATACAATCACTTCTTAGCTAGCGGTAAGAAATTCACAGACAGCAACAGAATTGATATGTATAATTCAACATTGATTTTATACTCTGTTCCTGAAAAACAAAATCTTTCATTCAAAGGTTCTAAGGTAATGTATAATCCTCAATATAACTTTGTATCAAATCCTTATCAACAAGTTAAAAATGTTGAAACAGGTTCAAAATTCACTGCGATTGCTAAGTAGTTTAGTATAATTAATAATAAAAGAGCCCTGTATTTAATATAGGGCTCTTTTGTTGACAAAGGGTTAATTTGTTTTTAAAATCATTATCGTATGAGAAAATTTTTAGAAAATTTAAAGATTTTATATTGGCAGCTATCATCTAAAACGGAGCAAAGAGTTGCTCGCTTGTTGTTTAATTATTCTTTGACTGTTGCTACAGCTGAAAGTTGCACTGGAGGATTGATTAGCTCAAGATTAACAAATATTTCAGGTAGTTCTAATTATTTGAAAGAAGGCTATATTACGTATTCTATTGATTCTAAAGTTAATAATTTAGGCGTTGATAGAGAATTAATTAAAAAATATGGTGTTGTCAGTGCGAAATGTGCACAAGCTATGGCAGAAGGATTGTTTGACAGAACAAGACAAGATATATGTATTGCAATTACAGGAGTTGCAGGTCCTACTGTTTCTTCGGGCAAACCGGCAGGCACTGCTTTTATCGCAATAAAAAATCAACACCGTATTGAAGTAAGAGAAATAAAATTAAATTCTCGTTTAAAACGTAGAACTTTAAAGTTCTTGTTTTCTGAAGAAGCTCTTAAATTTCTTATTAATTTTATTAACTCAAATTATGCTGCAATCATTTCAGCTAGTAAATCTTGATGTTTTTTGATTAAAACTTCTGCAAATTCTTTGGTATCAATTTGAGTAGCAACGATAGCTAATAATTCTTTTGGTAAGTTGCTTAACATTTCAACCATAGTTTCAGGTTCTAATGCAACTGTACCTTTCATCATATCAGGTTTTTGTAATAATGCTAAAGATTTTGTATAATTTTTAGCATCAAATAATTGTAATATTTCAGGTTCTTTTTTAGACATCATTGCAATTAAACTTCTTTTTGCATCAGAATCCATTGCAACCATTGCATCTAAATATGTATCTTTATCAAAACCTGCAATCATTTTTGTCATTGCTTGAGGGTCTAAATTAGCATCATTTAAAGGTACTCCTGTTACAGTTTCAATCATTTGAGCTAAAACTTCAGGGTCTAATTTATCGATGAAATTTAAAACTAAATTTTTATCTAAATCTTTGTTTTCTACAAATTTATCTAATTCTTTTGACGGAATCATATCTAAAATTTGTTGAAGAGGTAAAACTTCTAAAGACATATTAACAACTTCTTCGATTGGTGCATCTTCTAATAAATATAACATTTTTTCTTGAGTGAAAAAGTTTAAACCTAGCATTAAGCCTTCTTTTTCAATGTTTGGCATAATTTCCATGATATCTTTTTCATTCATTTCTTGAAGAATTGCTAATTTTTGACTCGGATCATCAAGAGAAAAAGCTTTAATTAAGTTTTGAGGATTGCTGCTTAATTCTTTTGCAAATTTTAAAGCTTTATTATTACCGGCTTTTGCTTCTGATTCAATGATTTCATCAACTGATTTTTCAGCATACATTGCCATTCTAGCTGTTGATATGCTTAATTTGTTTTGAATTACGCTTAAATTTGCATCTATTGTAATTGACATTTATAAAATCCTCAGAACTCTTATATCTCTCTATATATTAATAAAAACATTTAGCTAAAAAAAATTAATATTTTTAGAGTATTTTGTAAAGAAATATTAACAATTTGTATAAAATGAAGTATAATATGTTTATGAAACTTATTAAAACATTCATATTTACTATTTTATTACTTTTAGCATTTGTGCCTGCAAATGCTGAATCTGCGACTTCTTCTACTAAAGCCCCGTTGGATAAAAATGTTGTTTACAAAAAATTTGATGTTGAAACAAAAGATGGTTTTATCATAAAAGCCTATCTTTCTTATCCGAAAACACGCTTAAATAGATATCCTGTTGTAATTTTATTACATTCGCTCGGTGATAATTATTCTTCTTTTATTAAATTTGAAAAAAGATTGAATTATGCAGGGTTTGCCGTTGTAGGTATGGATTTAAGAGGTCATGGTAGAAGTGTATATACTAAAAATTTAAAACAAAGAGGCTGGCAGTATTTTAAATATGATACTTTTGCTTTATATCCTACAGATGTTTTATCTGTAATTAAAACTATTCAAACGAAGAATAAAAAGATTGATTTTACAAATTACGCAATTATAGGTGGTGATATTGGCGCAAATACAGCTGTTCTTGTCGCGAGAGCTTTAACTATAAAGCCAAAAGCTTTAATATTATTTTCTCCAATGATGAAATTTAAAGGATTGTATATCCCTGTTGCAATGACTGAAATAGGGTTAACTCCTATTTTAGCAATTGCAAGTGAATCGGATAGAACATCTATGTTTGAACAAAATAGACTTGCTAAATTTGCTCAAGGTAATTTTGATGTATTAAATATGCCTAAAGGTGGTGCAGGAATTTCTTTATTAAAAGCTTATCCCGAGCTTGAATATCAATTAACTGTTTGGTTGACACCATATTTTAAAGGTCAGTTAACTCCAATTACTCCTGAAAGTTTGGCTGCGGCAAAAAAAATTCTAGCTGCAGAAAAAGCTGCAAAGGCTGAAAAAGCAGCTAAAGCAAAAGCTGCAAGAGAGGCTAAGCTTAAATCTAAATAATTAGTAGCAAAATAATTTATCGAATACTTTTCTTAAAATCGGTTTATTAGCTTTTGCTTTTTTTAAGTCGTTATCAAGGGCTTTTAATTCTGTACCGACAGTATTATAAATCGTTTTCATTACGTCGTCTGTGCGTTCTTCTTGATTTTTGTATTCTGCTCTTATTTTTTGCAATTCTCCATTATCTAAAAATTTTCCGCCGCATTTATAACATTCATCTATTTGAACTTCTTTTTTAGGACTAGCAAAATTTTTAACCATCTTTGCTCCGCAAACAGGGCAGCTTCTAGGAAAGTTCTCATTTACTATTTCAAAAAATTTGTCTTTTATTGTCTCAAGTATTTCTTCTATGTTTTCGTGTTGTTCATCAAAATAACTGAATTCTCTGTTATCAAAATATATACCACCTCAACCATTCAAACAAATATCCACATTTACACCTTCAGAAGGGATAAATATTTTTATCATTTTTTCTGACATGCCGGACATTTAATTGTTTTAAATGTATCAGCCATAAATAAACTTCTCCTCTTGTTATTTTATACTTTCATTTCTTTTTCAAAACCAAATAATGTACTTACAGATTCATCATCATGTATTCTTGATATTGCTTGAGCAAGAAGTTGTGCTACTGAAAGTTGTTTGATTTTTTCAGGTAATTCTTCTTTGTTATGAGGAATAGTATTAGATACTATAACTTCTTTAATAGGTGCATCAGTTAATCTTTGTATTGCAGGGCCTGAGAATACAGGGTGAACAGCACAAACATAAATATCCTTTGCACCTTCTTTTTTTAGAAGTTTTGCTGCTTCTGTAATTGAACCTGCTGTATCAATTATATCATCAAACATAATACAAATCTTATCTTTAACTTCCCCGATTACGCAGTTTGCTATTGCTTCGTTGTGTTTGTCGCGTCTTTTATCAATAATTGCAAGGGTGCATCCTAAGTCTTTTGCAAAATGTCTTGCACGTTGAACTCCTCCGGTATCAGGGCTAACTGCAACAACATCATCCATATTTAAATTTAATTGTTTTATGTAATCGACCAATATTGAGGTCGCAAAGATGTGATCTACAAGAATATTGAAGAATCCTTGAATTTGTCCTGAATGTAAATCTACAGCTAATACTCTGTTACAACCTGCTGTTGTTAATAGATCTGCTACTAATTTTGCTGTAATTGCTTCTCTACCTGAAGTTTTTCTATCCTGTCTTGCATATCCATAGTATGGAATTACTGCTGTTATTGATTTTGCGCTTGCTCTTTTAAAGGCATCTATTATAATAAGTAGCTCTACTAAATTTTGGTTTACAGGTTTGCAAAGCGGTTGAACAATAAATACATCGTCCCCTCTTACACTTTCTTGAACTTGTACATATATTTCTCCGTCTGCAAAGTCTTTTATTACCATTGGACCTACTGTTGTACCCAAGTGTTTCGCAATTTCTTTGCTTAACTCAGGATTCGAGCGGCCTGAAAACAGTTTAATGTCGTGTGTTGGATTTATAATTCCGGCTAATTCATTTTTCATAATTCTTCCTCACTTGTGGTTTATATATTTATTATAGAAAAAACATGCAATGATGTTTTAAACTTTTACGGAATATTAATTTAAAATTTTTTCAGGTGTGCGTAACTTGCATCTAAGGCCTTTTTACCTTGTCTTCCAAAATCTACTGTGTACATTGAGCTTTCGCCTATTTCTGTTACTTCAAGGATAGTACCTATTCCTAGTTTTTCATGAAAAACTCTGTCTCCTGCCTTAAAAAGTTCAAATGTATTATGCTTTTTTAGTTCTTGTGCTTTATATTCTTTTTCTTCTTTTTCTTTTTGTTTCTTCTCTTCAATCATTCGTTTAATTGCGTTGTCTTTAAAAAAATCTTTTGTTTGCTGTTCCCTTTGTTCAGCAGTATATGTTTTGTGTTTTAGAATTTGTCCTGCTTCGTTTGAATAATTTTTCTTTTGCGGTGCAATAAAGTTTTTACCAAAACTTGTTGTTGGCATTATTCTTCCGTCATCATTGTATTGAGTTGAATTTGTACTGTATTTGTTAATTTTTTGTATTGGCTTTGTTATTGTGATTGTTTCAGAGTAGCTTGTGTCTAGCAGAGAATGTGGTATTTCTTCTAAAAATCTTGATGGTGGATTGTATTTGTAATCACCCCATAGTAATCTTCTTTTTGCGTAAGTCAGAAATAATTCTTCTTCTGCTCTTGTTACCCCAACGTACATAAGTCTTCTTTCTTCTTCAAGTTCCGATTGAGATTCAAATGTTCTTGAATGAGGAAAAATTCCTTCTTCCAACCCTGCTAAAAATACGTATGGAAATTCCAAACCTTTTGCAGAGTGAAGCGTCATTAATGTAACATTATCGGATATATTTTCTATGTTGTCAGTATCAGATACAAGTGCTATTTGTGCTAAAAATTCGCCTAAAGTATTTTCGATTTCTTCAGGTTCAAATTCGCTTGCTACATTTACTAATTCTTGTAAATTTTCTATTCTTGTTTCATCATCAGGGTTATTTGAGCTTTGTAATTCTGATAGGTATCCGCTTTTTTCAATTACAAGTCCGATATATTCTTCCAGACTATATCTTGATTGAGCTTCTTTTAATTTTAATATTAAATTTTGAAAATCTTGTAATTTTCCTTGCGTTTTCTTTTGTATATCCGTTTCTTCAATCCCATATATTGCTTCAAAAAGACTTAGCTCATTATTATCTGCAAATTCTTGTAATTTTTGCAGAGTAGTATCCCCTATTGAGCGTTTTGGCACATTTAGTATTCTTCTGAAGCTAACCGAGTCATTTGTGTTATAAATTAATTTTAAGTAGGCAACAATATCTTTTATTTCTTTTCTGTCGTAAAATTTTAATCCCCCATAAATCTTGTATGGAATTGATGCAGACATTAGTGCTTCTTCTATTGAGCGGGATTGTGCGTTAGTTCTGTACAAGACTGCGCATTGATTGTAATTTTTTCTGTTTGTTAATTGTCTGATTTTTGTTGCAATAAAGTTTGCTTCATCTGATTCGTCTTGAGCTTCGTAAAGGACAATTTTTTCTCCTGAGCCTTTTGTTGAACGAAGAACTTTATCTACACGTTCTTTATTGTTTTCAATAATTGCGTTTGCGCACTTTAAGATATTTTCAGTTGAACGATAATTTTTTTCTAATTTTATCATTTTCGCATTATGAAAATCTTTTTGGAAATTTAATAAAATCCTATAATCAGCACCACGCCAACTATAAATTGATTGATCAATATCCCCTACAACGCACAGTGAACGTTTTTCTCTTTCATAGTTGTCTGCATTATTTGTGAATAATAATTTAATAAGCTCATATTGTGCCAAGTTTGTATCTTGAAATTCATCAACAAGTATATGTTTGAATTTTTCATAATATTTTTCTCTTACATTTGGACATTGTTGTAAAAGCTTTACCGAAAGCATTAGCATGTCGTCAAAATCTATGGCGTTATTTTTGTTTAAATTTTCTTCGTATAACTCAAATACTGCTGCAATTTTTTGAGATACAAAATCTCTTGCATACATTGCATATGTATATGAATCCATCATTTTATTTTTTGCATTTGATATATGTGATTTTATTACTTTTGGCTGATATTTTTTGTCATCCAAATTTAATTTTTTAAGAGCTTGCTTTATAACGTTTAATGCATCTTGCTCATCATAAATTGTAAAATTTTTGTCAAGTTTTCTTTGATTTTTAAAAGTATAATTATCTATATCTTGTCTTAAAATTCTTCCACAAATGCTGTGAAATGTGCCTACCCACATTGGCTTAACAACATTTTCTCCAAGCATGTTTGAAAGTCTTTCTTTCATTTCTTTGGCTGCTTTATTGGTAAATGTTACAGCTAAAATTTCTCTTGATGGAGTAAAGTTTTGGATAAGATATGCTATTCTTGAAGTCAGAACACGAGTTTTACCGCTTCCTGCACCTGCAAGAACCAGAACTTCTCCCTCAATTGATTTTACTGCATTAAGCTGTTCTTCATTCAGCTTATTTAATATATTTTCCATATCCCTATTCACAAAAATTTTTTTTTATGATACTATTATTGTACTAAATAAAATCGAATTTGCAATTATAAGGTAGGAAATATGTTAGACGAAAAACTTGGAAAAGTTCTTAATTTAGATGGCGAAGGCTCTGAAAATCAAAGTACAATAATGGTACCTTTTGATGATATGGATACTGTTAATGCGGATTCACCGGATACTGTTGATGAGCTTGCAATGGAACTTGCAACTATTCAGCAATCGTCTAAGAAAATTGCCGTTATAGGTAGCCGTAATTTGGCAATTACCCACCAGCAAATTATCGAAACTCTTGTTACTGCTTTAGCTATGCAAGGTAACACTATTATTACTTCCGGCGGTTCATCAGGTACAAATGCTGCTGCTATTCGTGGTGCTATGAAAGCTGATGCAAACAAGTTAAAAGTTATTTTACCTCAAACAATTGGTCAACAACCTTCTGATGTTCAAGATCAATTAATTGGGGTTCCGAATATTATTGAACATCCTGACAGAGCTATGATGACTCTTGCTGATGCGTCTCGTGTTTGTAACAGAGAAATTATTGATGACTGTAATCAATTGATTTGTTTCTTATCTCATACTTCTAAAACTTTGCATAATGCTATTGAGTATGCTGAAGAAGGTCATAAAGTTATTACTGCGTTTTATTTAGATTAATGTCTTTGATTAAAAAATTAACTTCAAAAAATAAACAAGATTATGAGTCGGCTGCTTCTCATATTGTTTCTAATGCAGATGTTGAAGCTTTTAAAGAATTAGTTTCTCAAGATAATTTCTTATTTGATTTTATAAAAAATAATGTTGCGCAGCGTTTAGAAAAAGCTGTTAATGCTGATAATTATTTGAATTTAATAAAGTTCTTGCCTTATTATTCTCCGTCATACGTTGATTTTATTGCTAAAACTTTAGCAGATTTTTCTGATGATAATTTAAATTTTCAAATGCTTTCTATTTTGGAAAGTGGTTCTAATGAGGAACGTGCTTATTGTGCAAAATATTTTTCATTTGTAAAAAATCCTGCAGCTTCAAGTTTACTTAAAAAATTTGTTTATTCAGATTATGAACCTTTATCATTAAATTCTGCAGAAGCATTGGCTTTTCAAGGCGATAGAGATTGTTATAATGATGCTTTGTTAAAACTATCATCTGATGACGATTTTGAGATATTATCTGCTGTTAAATTTCTTGTTGCTTTTGGTGATAAATCTGCGGTGCCTTCTCTATTTAATGCAATGAAACATTCATCTTTGTCTGAAAGCATTGCTGCAGAAATTCCATATTTGGATAATATATTTAATCTCTTACAGACTGATACTGATAATGCCTTGTATTTAATTAATTTGTTAATTTCAGGCTTAGGCGAGGTTACTTCTTTATCTCAGGTATTTGATTATCAATTATATGATGTTTTAGCTTGTTTGGCAGATAATCTTTCTTTTAAAGAAGCTGTTATCTTGTTAAATGCTACTGACAAATTTAATACTTTAACTGAAAATGATGAGTATTTGTATGACGAAGATAAAAATACTAAAAATGAAATTTTTGATATAAAAAAATCTCTTAATTCAATTGATAAAAATTATTTGATTTCTTTAGCAAAAGAGGAGTTAAGAGAAGATAGTAGTTTAGTTTTTACTGCTGTTGATTTTGTTAATGATGAGGAAAAGCTTCTTAGTTTGGTTTATTCTTCTAATCAAACTTTAGTCTTAAAAGTTTTATCTGCGTTAAAATTAATGGGTAAGTTAAACTTAGTTGATAAGAATGAGATTGTGTCAAAAATTTCTGATGAAAATATTAAGACAATTATTATGGCTTTGTAGGTGTGATTATGGAATTTGTTGAAAAAAAAATTAGCTCAAAAGTTACTTATGAAGGGAAAGTTATTGATATAACGCTGGATGATATTGAACTTCCTGACGGCAGTAAATCTTTCAGAGAGGTTATAAGACATCCTGGGGGTGTTGTTATTGTTGCTATGAAAGATGAAGACACTATTTTGATGGTTAAACAGTATCGTTATGCTATATCTCAAGTTTCTTTAGAGTTGCCTGCCGGTAAGCTTGAGAAAGGTGAGGATATTTTACTTGCCGCAAAAAGAGAATTGCATGAAGAAACAGGTTATATAGCTAAAAATTGGAAATCTTTAGGCTATATTAATACTACTCCGGGTATTTGTGATGAAAAATTGTATTTATTCTTTGCTTCTGATTTAGAATATGATAATCCTTGTCCTGATGAAGGTGAAATAATTTGTCATTATGAATATAAGCTAAATGATATTTTTGATCTTATTAAAAAAGGTGAATTGAACGATTCAAAAACAATTTGTGCATTAATGAGAGCTTTTAAATTGTAGGTTATGGTGATTTATGTCTAAAATTAAACTTGTAGCAACTGATATTGACGGGACAATTTTAAAGCATAATGGCGAATTTACTAAAGAAGTTATTGATTGTATTAAAACTCTCAGTGCAAAAGATATTAAAGTCGTTTTGGTTACCGGGCGTATGCATAAATCAGCAAAAAAAATAGCAGATGAATTAGGCCTTTGCACTCCGATTGTTTCGTATCAAGGTGCTTTGGTGAGAGATAATACAGCTCAGGAAAATATTATTTATGAACGATATATACCGGATGATAAGGCTAAATCTATTATTAATTGGTGTAAAAATGCTAATGTGCATATAAATTTATATTTAAATGATGATTTGTATGTTGAAAAAGAAAATGAATTTACCAAAAAATATGCTGGTCATCAGCATATACCTTTTAATGTTATATCGTTTGATAAAATTGAAATCAAAAAGGTTAATAAAATTTTGTTAATTGATTATAATGATGCAGATAAAATTACTTATCTTTCTAAAAAGTTGCAAGAAGATTATCCTGAATTATTTATTGTTAAATCTACCGATTATTTTTGTGAAGTTTGTCATAAAGAGGCAACAAAAGGGGAAGGTGTAAAATGTTTGGAACAGTTTTACGGTATAACCAAAGATGAAGTTTTAACAATTGGCGATCATAATAATGATATTGAACTTATAAAAGCCGGAGGTATCGGTGTTGCGATGGGTAATGCAACTGATGAATTAAAATCTGTAGCAGATTTTGTAACGGATACTGTTGAAAATAACGGCTTTGTTAAAGCTATGGAAAAATTTGTATTATGAGGAATTGATTATGTTTAGAGTAGGGTTAGGGTATGATATTCATAAATTAGTAGAAAACAGACCTCTTATTATTGGGGGTATTAATATTCCGTATGAAAAGGGTTTATTAGGTCATTCTGATGCAGATGTTTTAATTCATGCAATTATTGACGGGATGCTTGGTGCTTTGGCTCTTTCTGATATTGGAACTCATTTTCCTGATACTGATGAAAAATACAAAGATATATCAAGCGTTGAATTATTAAAGCATGTTTATGCTTTAATATCAGAAAAAGGGTTTGTAATAAATAATATTGATTCTAATATTATTATTCAACAACCAAAAATGAAACCTTATATTCCGAAAATGGTAGAATTATTGTCAAAAGTTTTAAATTTAGATGAAGGTGTATTATCTATAAAAGCTAAAACTAATGAAAATATGGATTCTGTAGGAAATGGGGAAGCAGTTATCGCAAATGCCGTTGTTATGCTTAGAAAGGATAATTAAATGAGATTTTTACATTCTATGATTAGGGTTAAAGATTTACAAAAATCTTTGGACTTTTATGAAAAACTTTTAAATATGTCTTTTGTAAAAAAGAAAAGACTTGATGATTGTGAATTGTACTATTTGGAAGATGAAGAACATTACGCTCAAATAGAACTAACATATAATGATGATACTCCTGCAGATGGTTATATTAACGGTAATGCATTTGGACATTTTGCATTTTCTGTTGAATCTATGGAAAATTTTACGGTAAAATTGCATGAATTAGGTTATGAATATTTGTACGAGCCATACGAAATATTTTCAGGAACAATTATTGCATTCGTACAGGATCCTGACGGTAATGAGATTGAATTAATACAGAAAGCGAAAAAATAATGATTAAAAGTTATTTAAGAGAATCTATCTCTACTCAGACGAAAATGCTAGAAGATGATGATTTATTAGACAAAATTAAACATATTACTACTGTTGTTGTTGAAACCTTAAAAAAAGGTAATAAACTTCTTTTTATAGGAAATGGTGGTTCGGCAAGTGACTGTAATCATCTTGCAACGGAATTTGTTTCCCGTTTTTTAAAGGAACGTCATGCGTTTAATGCCATATCACTAAGCGCAAATAATTCTGTTATTACTGCATTATCCAATGATTATGGGTATAATAGAGTTTTTTCAAGACAAATTGAAGCCATCGGAGAAGAAGGTGATATAGTTTTTGCTCTATCTACATCGGGAAATTCTGAAAATATTGTTGAAGCTCTTAAAATTTCACGTGAAATGAAGCTTATTACAATTGGTTTAACTAAACAATCTCCTTCTGATATGGATAATTTGTGTGATATTTTAATTAAGATACCTTCTGATGAAGTTCCAATTATTCAAGAGTCTCAAATGCTGCTGGGACATTTAATTTGTAAAGTTGTTGAAGATTCAATATATACTTAATGTAACATTTCTTAACAAACATGATATAAAAAAGGCAATTTTTTTATCAAGAATTTCTTTATATAAGTACGAGGTCAAATTTAATATTAAGAGTTAAGGAGAAAATTATGGAATTATCAGCAATCAATTCATTATCAGCAGTAAATGATACTAAGAAAGTTAATGAACAACAAGAAGGTCCAAAAACTGCATTTATTAATTCAGCTTTTGGTTTCGGATTTAATAATAATAACAATGGTGATGCTTGCGCATTTCAAGCTTAGATTGTAATATTAGTTTTATTAAAAATCGGTTTGCTACTATCTTTGTAGGGTAAACCGATTTTTTATGTTTAATAAATAAAAAACTGTCTTAAGATAAGACAGTTGTAAAATTGTTTTGGTTTTTGGTTAATTTGGTTTTGGTTTATATAGAAAAATTGTAAAATTTAAAAGGTTTAAAGAGATTTTTTAAGGATTTGGTAATTGGTTTAAGCTACATATTGA
>CACZSH010000059.1 GCA_902783785.1 uncultured bacterium
AAACGACCTGCAATTTCAGATTTAATTGCTACCATAGCATCAGAACCATAAGTTCCGTTAGCAGCTTGTTCGGTTAAGTCTCTGATACGTTGTAAGTTAGATTGAACAACGTCTAATGTTCCTTCAGCAGTTTCTAATAAAGAAGAACCCATTTGAGCGTTGTCTTCAGCAACAGCTAAAGAACTAATTTTATAATCTAATTTTGTTGCTACTGCGCTACCTGCTGCATCATCTTTAGATGAGTTGATTCTCAAACCTGTTGATAATCTTTGCATAGCAGTGTTCATTATATTCGTTGCAGAATTTAATGATTTTTGTGCAACAAGTGACGACATGTTTGTGTTAATTGTAATAGCCATAGAATTGATCTCCTTTCAAGTTGTTACATCCGTGTACTCTGATTCTCATATATTACAATATTAATCTATTGTTTAAATCATACATACAAACTATTTATTGATACTAATTGTCTAAAATTCAAACTCCTTTCGCAATGCACATATACCAATTTCCTTGTGGTATAGCTGTATTTATACAAATACAACAGCATTGGGACAATTATTATCTTATACGATTTATATGCCACATTAAAATTCTTTTATAACATGATTCTTGGGGAAATGTTACGATTTCTTTACAAAAAACTTCGTATTACTTTAGTTTGTTTTTCAAATTCCAACAAGAAGGCATCATGTCCTGCTGATGATTGAATTTCTAAATAAGATACTTCTTTTCTCTGTTTTAAAAGAGCATTTACTATTTCTTTTGATTGATTTGACGGGAAAAGCCAATCTGATGAGAATGATATTATTAAGAATTTAGAATTTGTTCTTTCAAAAGCTTTTTCTAAAGAACCATATTTTAACGCTACGTCGTAGTAATCGCATGCCTTTGTAATGTATAGATAACTATTAGCATCAAATCTGTCTACAAATATTTGTCCTTGGTGTTGTAAATAACTTTCTACTTGGAATTCTACATTAAAATCAAAATCAAATTTATCTTTATCTTGCAATTTTCTTGCAAATTTACTGTGCATTGAATCTTCTGATAAATAAGTTATATGTCCTATCATTCTTGCAATTGAAAGACCTTTTTCCGGTAATTTTTCACTATTATAATAATTTCCGTTATTAAAATTCTCGTCTGATAAAATAGCATTTCTTCCAACTGCATTAAAAGCTATGGCCTGAGCTGAAAGTTTTGAAGTTGAAGCTATTATTATTGTTGATTTTACATATTCAGGATATGTTACAGACCATTCTAATGCTTGCATTCCTCCCATTGAGCCGCCGGCAACAATTATTTTTTTTATTCCAAAATAATCTATTAATTTTTTTTGTACTCTAACGGAATCTTCTATTGTTATAACAGGAAAATTTAATCCATACGGTTTTCCTGTATCAGGATTTATTGAATTTGGTCCGGTTGTTCCGCTACAGCCTCCTAAAATATTTGAACAAATAACAAAATATTTATCCGTATCAAAAGCTTTTTCACTTCCAACCATGTCATTCCACCAACCTGGTTTTGTGTCTCCTTCGTGGTATCCTGCTGCATGTGCATTTCCTGTTAGGGCATGTAAAAGCAAAATACAATTATCTTTGTTTTCATTTAACTTTCCATACGTTTCATAAGCTATTTCATATTCTTTTAAAACTTTTCCGCAATCGAGTTCAAGGGGTTCACTTATTTTTAATATTTTTGTTTCTGTTATAAATTTATCCATATTTACCTTTTTGTACATTGTATCATATTTTTATAAACTAAAAAATAATTGAATTATAATATTATTAATGAAGAAAATATTTGTTTATATATTTTTAATATTTGTTCTAGTGCAAAGTCCTGCTTTTGCAATAAAAATCGGGCTTCAGACAGGCATGGTTTCTGTTAAAGTTGGTTCCTCAACGGATGCATCTATTGTTAATATTAATAATAGTAAAATACTCTATACATTAGATGGAATGCAAAATTATGAATTTAAAGCTTATAAAAATTTAATTGCATTAAAGTATAAAAAAGATTACTATAATTTGAAAACCAATCAAATAGCTATAATTCCCGTATCATCAACCGGATTTGTAAGAGCAAAAAATCGATGGTACAGGGGTGAACTAAGAATTATTAATATTAACGGAAAATTAAATGTTATTAACAAACTAAATATAGAGGATTATATAAGAGGAGTTGTACCTTCCGAAATGCCGTCAGGCTGGGAATATGAAGCTTTAAAAGCTCAAGCTGTTGCTGCAAGAAGTTATGCTCTTGCTAATTTAGGGAAAAGAGCTTCTCAAGGTTATGACCTTAAAGATACTCCTGAAGATCAGGCTTATGGGGGTGCTTCTGCAGAAAAGTTAAAAACAAATCGTGCGGTTAAAGAAACTGAAAGTGTTGTTATTATTTATGATTTAAAAATTATTCCTGCGTACTATTCAGCATCAGCAGGCGGGCAAACTAAAAATGCCAGTGATGTTTGGACAAGGGATTTACCTTACATAAAATCTGTTCCGTCATTTGATGATAATATTAAAAAAAACGGTCACGGTATAGGTATGTCTCAGCATGGGGCTAATAACCTTGCTAAACAAGGTTATTCATACCCTCAGATACTAAGACATTTTTATAAAAATATTCAATTTGCAAGAATAAAACAGACTTACTACAAATGATAGTATTTTTAATATTTTTTAATATTTTTATGTTTTTATAAAAAAATACTTGCAAAACAAATAGGAATAGATATAATAAGAGCATACATGACAAAAAACCAGATTATATAAAGTTTATAGTCTAATATTTATTTTAGAATACTAATTTAATTATGTTTGGGGGATGTCAGTTGTTCGATTAATAAGGAGGAAAAAATGAACAAAGAAGAATTAGTAAAAGAAGTTGCAAAAAAATCTAAATTATCACAAAAAACAGTTGCTGACGTA
>CACZSH010000060.1 GCA_902783785.1 uncultured bacterium
ATGGGCCTCTGGCGAAATTGGTAGACGCACTAGACTTAGGATCTAGCGCAGCGATGTGTGAGAGTTCGAGTCTCTCGGGGCCCACCACTTATATAAGAGGCTTGTTAAAAGCCTCTTTTTTAATGCAAATTTTCAAATATACAGTGAGTTTTAGACCAAGTTTTTAAAAAGAGAATTTCTTTTGAGAATATTTGCCGAATATAAATGGAAAAATTATAAACTATTCTCTTTTCTCTTAATTATTACCCTCTAATTTCTATCTCTAGATGACACATCTTAAACATGTGTATACATTACAGTTTTATACCCATTACTTTATTGTCGTGTACAGCGAGTATCCTGTCAGCAGCTGCAAGAATTTCTTCTTCGTAACTTATAACAATTATTTGTTCTTGTTTTGATTTTGCTTTTAAGTCTTTTGCATATTTAGCACAGTCTCGTTTTGATAATTCACTACCACAATTATCAATTATTGTTAAATTTAAGTCTTTTAAAATTTTTGAAAATTCCTCTTTAGATACAACTTGCTCATTAAGATAGTATAAAGTTCTTATATTATTTGATAAATCTTTTTCCAATATTTTTTCAATTGTATTATCATTATTAAAAACAATTTTTACTTTAATTTTTAAACTATCAGAATTAAAAAAGACTAAATCATTTTCGGAAATACCACGTATAAAGTTTATACTGTCAAGAATACTGCCTTTCCCCGAACCTTTTGGACCTGTAATTACAGTTAGCCCATTATCAAATGGGATTTTAACATACTTAAATCCTTTAAATTTTTCTAGTTCTATTTCTTTGATATACATAGTTTCTCCTTATTTTTTAGTAAAGTTTCATCATATTTTTTAAACTATTACCTATAATGTTTTTTATTTTTTTATTTGAGCAAAAATTATTGAGTTTAGAATATCTATATATTCTTTTTTTAACTCTTTTGGTTCAACAATTTCTACATTTGTTCCCCATTTAAAAACATTCCAAAGAATTGATTTTGCTCCAGAAGATGTGAATGTTACAACGACTGCACCATTTTTTTGTTGTTTAATTTGTTGTGTCGGATGAAAATTATATTTCATAACATCATCTGCTATTTCTTTTTTAAATTTTAACTTTACTTTTACAGGTTTATCATGAAAAATTCCAAATGACAATTTTGCCCATTCTTTAAAATCAAATTTAGAATCAGGGGTAAAATACTCTTCCAAAACTTTTATATCTGATATTCTATGCAACAAATATTGTTTTATCTTGCCGTCATTTTTTGCTACAAGATAATGTCTTTCTCCGTATAAAATTCCAAGAGGTTCTGCTATAACCACCTTTTTAGGTTTTAAGCCTTTTTGAATTTTAAAACCTGCAAGATTTTTTTCGTTAATATCATAATAATCTTTTGCCTGATAAGAAAATTCCAGTTTTTTCATTGATTTTATTGCAATACGAATAGTTGTAAGTATCTTATCATCAATTTGAAAATTTGCTCCCTGTTTTATTGCATAGCCCTCACATTCCATAAGTGCTTCCACATCATTTTCAAGAGTAGTTAAATTAGGATTATTAGAACTTTTTATACATTCAATAACTTTTTCAATAACTTCAACTTTATCTGATAAATTATTTATTTTGCATAAATCTTTTATACTTACCAAATCAGCGATATCATCAGAATCAAAATTAAACAAATTTACGGGTTTACCTTTAAAACCCCAACGTTTTATTTTAGAATTTGTTTTTATTTCCTCTACTTGGGGATAAAGAGTCATTATAACATCTTTCATTCTCTGTGCAGTTCTTCTTGAAACACTAAATTCCTCTTGTATTTCATTTAAACTTACACCTGTTGTTCGTGATTGCATTAACATAATTAAATCAATTATGTCTTTAATTCTATTCATTCTTAAATTATCGTCTTTGATATATTCTTTCATAACTAATTCCTTTAATAATCGCTTTGTATAAATTTTTCTTCATCGCAGATAAGTGCAGTTAGTGGACAATAATCATATTTCCCACATCCTGTATCAATACCAATTTTATCATTTTCTATAAATGGTTTTTCAAAAGCCGTATGTCCAAAAATAACTTTTTGTTTTAGCTGATGTTTTTTATATATAAAATTATCTCTTATCCATAAGATATCTTCTTTTTCTTGTTTTTCAAGTATTTTGTCAGGTCTAATTCCCGCATGCACAAATAAATACTTATCTGTTTTGTAGTACATTTTTAGATTTTTATAAAATTTACCATGAATTTTCATTATATCTTTATAACTATCTCTATAACTGTTTATTGTTTCTGTTCCACCATATTCAAAAAAGAAATTTTTAAAATAAGAACTTCCTTTGAACATTTCCAGCAGAGCAAATTCGTGATTACCCATCAAAAATTCACATTCATAACTTTTTGATAATTCAATTAATTTATCTACAACTTGTTTTGAATATTGACCTCTATCAATGTAATCTCCAAGAAAAATTAATTTATCATTATTTTGAAGAGTTAATTTTTCTATTAGATTATTTAATTTTGTTATTTCACCATGTATATCACCAATGGCTATCAATCGCTGTTTATTCAATCTTTTGCCCATTCTCATTCAAGAGCTCTTTTACTGGACTTAAATTCTTCTGCCATTTGTAAATCAGCTTTATATTCAATTTCATTACCAAGTACTAAATATGCACCTGCTCTTTCGGAATAAAACTCTGCTATTTCGTCAGAATAATTAGAATCTTTAAGTGCCAGATTTATTGCTTGTGTAAAATCTGATATTGCTTTTTCATATTCTTTTGTATACATATAACAACAGCCTCTTTCAAAATAAGAGTCTATGTGTTTTGAAAAATTTTGTTGTATTGAATTTGTATAATATGGTATTGCCTCTATATAATTGCCCTTTTGTAATTCTAAACGACCTAAATAAAAATATGCAGAATAAAATGAACCTTTAATTGCTGTTAAAAAATCTTCTTTTGCTTTATCAAATTCATTTATATATGAATAATCCTTTCCTCTGTATATATGCGTTTGATAATCATCAGGTTTTAACAATATGGCTTTTGTATAATCAGCAATAGATAATTCATATTGTTCTTTTTGTGAATATACATTTGCTCTGCAAACATATGCCTCCTGATAATCTGAATTGATTTTTATCGCTTGGGTATAATCAAATAGAGCTTTTTCAGTTTCATTAAAAATAACCTCATGTAATATGCCTCTTGAATAATAGGCTTTTAAACTTTTTGGATTTAATTTAATAGCTTCTGTATAATCTTTTATTGCCTGTTCTTCATCGATTATGTAATTAATATCTCCTCTATAGACATAAATTTCGGCAATATTGGGATTTATCTCAATAGCTTTATCAAAACACTGTATTGCTTTATCAAATTTGTTTTGACTAAAATATCTTTTTCCTTTTCCAATGTATCGTCTAATTTGTTTGTTTAAAAATTTTTTCTTCATAATTTAATTCTCTCTTTTGTATTTTTAATAAACCTTTTATCAATTATGCAATTTGTTCAGCGTTTTCGTTAAACAAAGCATATTTATTATCAAGTTTTACAATGAAACGCTTTGGTGTTGAATAGTATTCAATCCAATCATATTTAAAATCAATTATCATATTGTTGTTCAAATCAATAGCACCAAAGAGCTTGTTTTTTGATACAATAACAATATCTTTATTTGATGTTATTAATATATCATTATAGCCATAATTAACAAGAATTTCACCATTTTGATTTATGATACATTCTTTATCATCAAGAACAGCTATCCCGTATTTATTCATTACATCAATTTCATCATAATTTGTATGTTTAATAATGTTATTATTCTTATCTACTATTAAATTTTTATTTACAACAAAATTATCACCTAATTTTTCAATCGATTTATATTGTGGTTCTATAATTATGTTTCCATACATATCTACCACTCCGAATTTTCCATTTTTTTCAATACGCAATATTTTACAATAACTATCAAATGTTGAAATATTATCGTAATCACTATAATCTACACTCGATTGAATTTCACCATTTTTATTTACATAATAATAAGTTTTATCTTTTATAAAAAGAGCCAATATATTATCTTCATCTGTCAATAAATATTCATTATATTTGAAAGGTAGAATAATTTTACCAGTTAAATCAATAATCCCATATTTACCATCTTTTTTGGCTATAATAACATTTTTAGTAAATCTGATAAATAAATCATCATAAATAAAATCAATAATTATGTTATTATATTTATCAATAATTCCATATTTACCATTTTTACAAACTACAAATAAATTTTCACTCTCACAAGATATATCATCATAATAAAAATCTACAAGAATATTTAAATTTTTGTCTAAAATACCCCATTTGCCATTTTTCTGTAAACATAAAACATCATATGAATAAAAAAATTCATCTTGAATTTGAAAATCTACTAATATTTCGCCTTTTGAATTTATTACTCCCCATTTACCATTTAAACTCATTAAACAATATTCTTGGTCACCAGTAAAATCATATCCGCACTTATTATTGTTGCAAATAAATTGATCAATAATTGAGCAACATTCTTCTTCATCAAAAAAATCATATATATCGTCATCGTCATTTGTATCATTATAATCATAAATAAAATCCGTTATTGGCTCACCTGTAATTGTATTAATAAGTCCAGCTTTTCCATTTAGAATAGCAATAGTATAATTTGTATCAAATGGTTCAATCCAATCATATTTAAAATCATTAGAGATATGTTTAATATTATCTGTAAATTGCTTATTCATAAATGAAACCTTTCTTTTAGTACAGTGTAACTCTATATTGTGTCAAATACGGGCATATATCAAGTTAATAATAGAACTTTATCAATTATGCAATTTGTTCAGCGTTTTCATTAAATAATGCATATTTGCCGTTATATTTTGCTCGGAATAAATATTTTTTTTGATTTTCTAAATAGCATATTATTATGTTGTTGTATAAAAAATCAATGATTATATTTTCATCAAAATCAATAACTCCAATTTTATGATCATCATTTTCTGCTAAAATATATTTATTTCGTGTATCTATGTATAGATGTTTGTATTTACAGTTTATTATTGTATTTAAGTTTTTATCTATAATACCCCACTTACCATCTTTAACGACAACAGCAAATTCACCTTGCGGGCAAATTCCCATAAAATTTAAATCAACATGGATTTTTTTATTTTTGTCCATAATAAAATAATCGCTTACTTCCATTCCCAAAATATCTTTATTAGTTTCAATAATAAAATTATCTCCCCAATCAATAACAGGATTAGAATATTTAAAATCAATTATTGTTTGTCCGTTTTCATCTAACAAACCCCATTTACCATTCAAACGCATTGAGCAATATCTTTCATTCATTATAACTCCGGAATGAGTATACCAAGTTTTGCTTTCTTTACGCCCAAACGGCATATAACCAATATCCGAACAAACTTCTTCAAAGAAATCGTCCAAATCATCTGATAAATCATCGTAAATAAATTCTGTAATTTGATTACCATTGTAATCAATAAGTCCTGCTTTACCATTTAGTACGGCAATAGTACATTTTTCTCCCCAAAATGATAATATTTTATCATACTTTAAATTGCCAATTTTTGAATTTATCGCATCAAGTAATTTAATCATAATAGTACCCTTTCTTATTTACAGTATAACTCTATACTGTGTCAAATACGGACACATATAAAGATGCATAATAAAAAACTTATCATTTGAATAGGTAAAAAGCTTTATAACACAAAATCAAAAAGGTATTTTATATCAATATCAAGTGCATTGGCGATTTGTTCAAGATTTTTAATCGTTATATTTGTTTTTCCTCTTTCCAAAAGACCAACAAAAGAACGGTTTAAATCAGCTTTTTCGGCAAGAGCCTCTTGAGATAAACCTCTATCTGTTCTAATTATTCTAACTTTATGACCAAGTTTTTTAATTGTATTTTCATTTATCATATACTAATTTTATTTTTGTTTGCAAGTATTTACCAGTTTTTGTTATATGCAAATGATGTATATCATAATCTTTTTGTGATATATTATTACCAAAAGTGCTGTAAATGTACTGTGCCGAATTTGGCATGGGTATATGTTATAGTGTTAACAGCAAATGGAAAGAGAACCTTATGCAGGAAAATACAACACAAAATACTGAAGTTATTAATAATATCATTAATACTATAAAAGATATCAAAATCACTCCTAAAAATATTGTAAGTCTAATAGAAACACATATAATTCCAAATGCTACAAAAATAAAAGGAGTATGTATAAACAGAGAAGAATTTTTAAAAAGAGAACTTTCTCTATATATTAATGATGCATCTGTTATAGATTTAGCAATAGAAAATAATCCTGCTTACGCAGGAATATCAAAAGAAATCATTGATAAAATTGCAAATAGTGTTATTAATAAAGAAACAAATACTACAACAGGTATTTCTTTTGTAACAGGACTTCCTGGTGGAATAACAATGGCACTTGCAATTCCAGCTGATTTTGTACAAAACACTTGTTTTGCTATTAGATTAGCTCAGGAATTAGCATATCTATACGGTTTTGATGAATTTAATTTTAATAACTGTAATTCTGAATTAAATAATAAAATTATGATATTCTTAGCTACTATGTATGGTGTTGATTTAGCAGATAAAGCACTAAAAGAAATTGCAAAATCAGTATCTGTTAAAGTCGCAAAGCAACTGACAAAAGCTCCTCTAACAAAAGGAATCTTATATCCAATGATTAAGCAAATTTGCAAAGTTATTGGTATAAAAATATCAAAACAAATTTTTGCAAGAAGCGTAAGTAAAGTTGTACCCGTGATTGGAGGTGTGGTTTCAGGTGCAATTACTTACATTACGTTTAAACCTATGTCAGAAAGATTAAAGGATTATTTAGAAGAATTAGATATTTGTAATCCAGAATTTTATGAAAATAATAAAATTGAAATTTAGAAAAATAAAAATTAGGAGGAAATATGATTAGTTTAGTAATTGAACAAAATCTTTGTGCAGTTGTTTTTGATGAGAATAATAGACAAACTGCAAGTATAATGTTGAGTGGAGGAAAATTATTAGGTTATACTTCAGGTTCTTTTTCTATAAAAAGAGGAACAACAATTTATACTTATGATGAACGTGGCAGACAAATAAGCTCAAAAATTGGATTCTGAAGAAAGGAAAAATATGATTAGTTTGGTTATAGAACAAAATCTTTGTGCAATTGTTTTTAATGAAAAAAATAAACAAACGGCAAGAGTATTGTTGGGTGGCGGAAAATTAGTAGGTTATACCTCAAACTCTTTTTCCATAAAAAGAGGAAAAGCAATTTATACCTATGATGAACGTGGAAAACGAATAGGCACAAAACTTGTATAATAAAGAAAGGAAATTTAATCTATGGCTTCGTTTGAAAAAGAAATTAGCAAATACTTAAAAAATAAATCAAACATTAAAGATATAAAAGTATCAGATATTCCAAAAACAAGTGGAATTTATATTGTTGAATTAGCAAATAATAAAAATGTTGAAATATTAGAAACATCTTCTGCTATCAAGGAATACACTGATTCTAAAGGAAAAACACATAATTTGCTTTATTCCAAAAAAGTTTTAGAAGATAAATTACAGTATGTTGATAAAAAAATATTATATGTAGGTAAAGCCGAGTCTAAAGAAGGCGGCTTATATGAAAGAATATCTCAATTAATAAAATATTCTTTAGGTAATTGCAATAATCACAGAGGTGGTAGAGCCTTATGGCAAATTAAAGACTGGGAAAATATTTTAAATTTATATTGGTATGAAGTTGAAGAATCAGAAAAAATAGAAAAATACTTATTAAATCTTCATTCCAAAGAACATCCAAATAAGAAAAAAGGCTTAACTTATCCTTTTGCAAATTGGAGAAAATAATAATATATTTTTATAAAAAACCCTTAAAAACTTTAAACAGAATTAGGTTAAAACTCAGTAAAAAAGCTGCCTTGAGCAGCTTTTTTTAGTGCAAAAATTTGGGTGTTTTATATTAAGAAATGTAACAATTTAAAAAAGGGACACTTTTGAGCGGACATTTCCTCCAAAACGGAGATATATAATATTGGCGATTAAATATCGACCGTACATAAAAAGGAGGTCAATATGACTAAATCCGTTCAGGAACAAGGGGTTCCACCAATTTCTATCCAATATGTAAGTATTGGAAAATTAAAAAAGTATGAACAAAATGCAAAAGTTCATACTAAAAAACAAATCAAAAAAATTGTTTCGAGTATGAAACAATTTGGAGTAGTTACTCCAATCTTGGTTGACAAAGATTTTACTGTAATTGCAGGACATTGCAGATTAGAAGCTTTGGAACAACTAAAGATATCAAAAATTCCTGTTATTATGTTAGAACATTTAACAGAAACTCAAGTGCGAGCGTACAGACTTGCTGATAATAGGCTTGCTGAAGAATCATTTTACGATGAAAGTCTTTTACGTGTTGAACTGGAAGAAATTATATTAAATGATGAAATTGAAATAACAGATACAGGTTTTGATATATCTGAAATCGATTCAATTATCATTGATAATTATCCAACAAAACAACACTCTGATGAAAAAGTTAATGAAATAAATTCTTTAAAAATAGAACAAAAAGTAAAATTTGGTGATATTTGGCAATTAGGAAATCATTTACTTTTATGTGGAGATTCAACTGATAAAATTTCTTATGTTGAGTTATTACAAAAAAAGAAAGCAGATTTGATAATAACAGATCCTCCATATAATGTTCAAATTACTGGACATGTATGTAAAACAAAACACGATGATTTTCAAATGGCATCAGGTGAAATGTCAAAAGAAGAATTTGCAGAATTTAGTGAAAAATTTATGACAAACCTTGTAGATTTTTCAAAAGAAGGTTCTCTACACTACATTTTTATAGATTGGAGAGGACTATCTACTTTTTTAAATTCTGGAAATAAAATTTACACAAATTTAAAAAATATTTGTGTTTGGAACAAACTTGTCGGAGGTATGGGAAGTTTATATCGCAGCCAACACGAATTTGTTTGCATCTTTAAAAAAGGAATCAAACCTCATACGAATAATATTGAACTCGGTAAGAATGGAAGATATAGAACTAACGTATGGGATTGCAAAGGTATTAGTGCTACCAATCCAAAATCATTACATCTTTTAAAAATGCATCCGACAGTAAAACCCGTAGGATTATTACACGAAATAATACTTGATGTTTCTTGTTCCGGAGATCTGATACTTGATCCTTTTGGAGGTTCAGGTTCTACTCTAATCGCTTGCGAATTAGCAAGAAGGAAATCCTGTTTAATTGAAATTTCTCCACATTACTGTGATTTGATTATTCACAGATATAAAGAACAATTCAGGAGAGATGCGATATTTGTAAAAAACATTTTAAAAGAAAGTGAGGACAATTAAATGAATATTGCAAAAAGAAAACTTATACAATTTTATAAAAATAAACTTCGGATGGTTAAATTCGCCGAAAAATATAGTAATGAGAAATGCTGTGGATTATTACACAGATATTTTGATTTTGAAGAGTTAAAAAATTGTTTAGTACAAGAAATTGAAAGGATGGAAAAATATGCAAAATAAAGATTTAAAAAAAATTTCAGAAAACATAGAATTAAACGAAAGAAAAAGTTCAAAACGTAAAAAAAGTAAACTGACAAAAAAAGATTTACAGGAAAAATATGATAAATTAAAACAATACTGTGAGGATTTTATTAAAGCTACAGAAGAAAACAATATACTTTTAGAAAAATATAAACAATTAGCAATAAAATTATTCCCTTGTATTGCAGATATATATTTTCTAAAAAATGAAACAGAAAAAGACGAATTTTGTAAGATTTACGATATAAATCAACAATCATTAGAAATAGTGTTAAATATGTATTGTTCAAATAAAGTAACCTCTGAACAAAACGATAACAATACTAATGTTGATAATAAAACATATAAAGTTGGATATAAAAATCCGCCACTTGAAACTCGTTTTCAAAAAGGTAATAAAGGCAATAGAAAAGGAAGAAAGCGACAAGAAGATGAATCTTTCTTTGATTTACTTGAAAAGTTCTTAAATGAAAAAATTACTGTAACTAAAAATGGAAAATCAAAACGTTTAAGAAGGAAAATAGTCATAATAGAACAAACTACTAAAAAAATGCTGAAAGGCGAACAAGTTCCCAAAAATAATATAGATTTACTTAAAACTGTGGAACGATATTCCAATCATAAAAAAGCATATGATGAAACTTTTGGTAAAAATAAAAGTTGACTTTTATAATCCTTTGAGTGAGTAATTTTACAAAAAGGAATTATATGCACTTGACGGTAAATTTACCAAGTAATACGGAGCTTAAAGAATTTTGGAGATCAAAATTTGAACAAGCTCCGTTTTATTATCTAAATAAAATTTTTATAGCAAAATACTATATTTATGAAAAACAAAAAGAATTTTTTGGAGATTTAAGTAATACAAGTAAAAAACAACTTGATAAATTAATTTTAAACTATGAAAAAGATAAAACAATAAATCTAAAAGATGTTCAAAAATCAAAATCCCAAATATTTCCAGTAGGTACAAAACTTATAAGGGAATATAAAGGTCAAATATATGAAGTTATTATTTTAGATAATGGTTATCAATATAGCGGAAAGATTTATAAAAGTCTTTCCGCTATTGCTAATTACATTACAGGGACACGTTGGAATGGTAAAGTGTTTTTTGGAGTAAAAAATCAATGACAAAAAAGAAATTAAGATGTGCAGTTTATACAAGAAAATCTACAGAAGAAGGATTAGAACAAGATTTTAATTCGCTTGATGCTCAAAGAGAAGCCTGTGAAGCATATATAAAATCTCAACAACATGAAGGTTGGAATTTAATAGAAAAGCAATATAATGACGGAGGATTTTCAGGTGGAAATCTCGAAAGACCTGCATTAAAAGATTTGTTTAATGATATAAAAAATAATAAAATTGATATAGTTGTTGTTTATAAAGTTGATAGATTAACAAGATCTTTATTAGATTTTGCAAAAATTGTTGAATTGTTTGATTCGCACAATGCAAGTTTTGTATCAGTTACTCAAAATTTTAATACAACAACTTCAATGGGCAGACTAACTCTAAATATATTACTCTCCTTTGCACAATTTGAAAGAGAAGTAACTGGAGAAAGAATTAGAGATAAAATTGCTGCATCAAAGAAAAAAGGTATGTGGATGGGTGGAAGAGTACCAATTGGATATACCATACAAAATAAAAAATTAATTATCGACAAACCTAATGCAGAAAAAGTTATAAAAATATTTTATAAATATCTGGAACTTAAAAGTGTACCTAAACTTAAAGACTATTTGACTGAACATAATATAAAATCAAATACTGATAGAAATTTTGAAAAAGGTCAGCTTTATCATATTTTAGAAAACAAGGTTTATATTGGTAAAACTGTGCATAAAGGAAATACCTATGAAGGAGAACATTCAAAAATTATTGAAGAAGATATTTTTAATTCTGTTCAAAATTTATTATTAGAAAATTCTACAGAATGTCAGGACAAGAAATCTTCAAATTCAATATTAGTAGGAAAAATATTTGATGATAACGGAAACAGAATGTCTCCAAGCCATAGTAAAACTCGAAATAAAAAATACAGATATTATGTGAGTCAAGCAATTACTAAATTTAACAAAGAAAAAGCTGGAACAATTTCTAAACTTCCAGCGGAAGAAATAGAAAAATTTGTAACAAGTGAATTAAAATTTTATTTTTCAGATATGTCAAAAATTCAGCCATATATTTCAGATTTACCAATAGAAGACCAAAATCAAATTATAAAAATTCTAAAAGAAAATACTATATTTTATGAAAAATATGTTCAAAATCTTTTATTAAAAGTAACTATTTCAAAAAATTGGATAGAAATAATTTTATCAAGAAATAAAATAAAAGAATTTTTATATAAACTTATAAATTTAAATATTGAACAAATAGAAGATGCTAATAGCAACATTGAAATAAAGAAAAATGTAAAAATTACAACAGGAAATACAAAAGGTTGCAAAGTTCTAATAATTCCAAAAGACGGAAAAATTGAAAAATGTATAAATGATAAATTGATAAAAGTCATTGTTAGAAGTTTTTATTGGCATAAACTATTAATTACAGGAAAAGCAAAAAACACAAAAGATATACAAAAGTTTGAAAATTTAAAAGATAACAGTTACATAAAACAAGTTTTAAATTTGAGGTTTTTATCTCCCAAAATTATTGAATCAATATTAAGTGGTAGCCAACCTCAAAACCTGACAATATCAAAATTATTCAAAATAAAAACATTGAACTGGCAAGAACAAGAGCAAATATTGTTGGGCTAAATGTCATATTAAATGTATTTAGACATATAGCCAAATAAACCACGATGAAAAATAAATCGACAAACTCAACTTTTTTGCCCAAGAAATTATTATAAAAATTCCCATTAAATTCCCATAAGGCATTTTAAAATTCCCATTTCTCAATTTACATTTTTTGCCATAAACCCAATATATACCGTACTTATCAGAATTTTTACATATAAAAACAGCGGTACTGTTTAAATTGCTAAAATTTTTTTATTGCTAAAACGCTTATGTATCTTATATTTTAAGAAAATCAAAATTTGACAAAATGTGCAATTCCCTCAAAATATTGTGTTTATGATATTTTATAAATATGAAACGTGTACATGTAAATATTCAAAACGACTCAAATATTCAAAATGACCAAAATGTCATTCTTGCTTTGATAGAAGTAAGCGACCAAATAAAACATTCAATTATAGACATTAATAAAGAACTAGATATGACCAATCCAGTTAATCGTTTAGTAACGCAAGTGCGTGTTAAAAATATTTTTGAAAATTGTCGTTCCGCGTTAGATTATATGGCATATTTAATAGTTAAAACTTATAAAATTCCAATTAAAGATGAAAATATCTACTTTCCAATATGTGATTCAGAAAAATATTTTGAAGAACGGAAATTAATTAAATATTTAAAAAATAAAAATGATATGTTATATAGAATATTAAAGAAAATACAACCTTTTTATAACAATAATAATGATGATATATACAACTGGCTATGCATATTTAATAAAATTAATAATAAGTATAAACATAGGGGTTTTATTTTTTTACACGCAAAATTTTCAACATTTGGAGGCGGATGGATAAGTATGTCTCCAAATATGTCCTGTCAAAGATTTACTTTAAAACTACAAGATGAGATAGGTGCCGTAAAAGAAGTAACAACTGATTTAAGAAATGACAAGAATATTGAATTTCAATTTTGCTTTGAAAATGGAACTGACTTAATACCTTTTTTGGATAAAGTTATAAAGGGTACTTATTCAATAATAAAAGAAATTTGGTATAATGGTCCTAAAGCAGAAGAAACCCAATAATAAACTAGCTATATACAATTATTTTGGTTATATATTAGTATAAATTATTCAAAATAATAAAATCTGTCAACTTTTTAGCAATCAAAAATTTAATAACTTATGCAACTTTTAAATTATAGCCTAGTGTTTTTAAAATTTTTGCTAATGTATCGACTCTTGGAACCCTTTCGCCATTAAATATTTGATAAAGCATTGCTCTGTCAATTCCAGCTTTTTCACAAAAACTAGATATACTGTCTCTAGATTTTATAACTAATTCTAATGAACGAAAGAAAGCATTAAAATCTCCATCGTTAATATATTCTGCAAGACTTTCATTCATATATTCTTTTTGAAATTCTACGTCTTTTAATTGTTCTATTGTAAAATCATTTAAGTTAGTCATTGTCATATTCCTTTATATTATTTAAATAATTCTTTGCAATTTCTATATCTTTTTTCTGATCAGATTTATCGCCTGCATATAATAATATTACGACTGTATTACCTTGAATTGTGTAATAAATTCTGTATCCGCTACCAAAAAAGAATCTTAGTTCATATAAGTTAGTAGCAAGTTGTTTATAATCACCAAAATTATTGTCATAAATTCTTTCTAATCTTTTGATAATTTTAACTCTTATCGATAAATCAAGAGATAAAAGCCATTCTTTAACAGGTTCTTTTTCATTTTCAAGTTTATAGAATTTAACTTCTTTCATATTTATATTGTAGCGAAAACACTACACTTTGTCAAGGAGTAATTTACTGAGAATTATGCTATCCAAACTGTTAGCACCACCATTAAAAAGAAGAAGTCGAAAAGACTTCTTTTTTTATGCAAAAAATACCGCACTGTGCGGGATTTGTCAGAATATAGAGAATTTCCATTTATCGATTTTTAAAACTTTTCAGCAAATTTATCCAAAATTCTCTTTTTGCAAAAATTCTGACTACATTTATTAATGGATTTATTTGTACGTATTTTTCTGTACGTAAAATTACGTACGTATAAATACTTACGTAAAAATACGGACTTTTTTATTTTATAAAATTTGTCATAATAAAAAATATAAAGTTACAACAAAAAAGAAAGGAGAACAATTATGCATAAGAATAAAACATTAGATTTTGATAATGAATTAAAGAATCTTTCCATGGGCGTATATGTTGGAAATGAAAAATATGTTCCGAAAGATTGGATAAAAATAAATTTAATCAATACTTGAACTAATATTTAATAATAAGATTGATATAGCAAAAAATAGTAAAAATAGCAAAACTAAACAAAAAATACATATTGAAAAAATAAAGCTTTTTAAATTACTTTTTTCTATGACAACATGATTATTTTGTAACTTGTTTAACTTATATATAAAATGTTCAATTAACAATATAAGAGCAAAAAAACAAACGATTATTATACAAATAAAATAATAGAACCAAGAATATATAAAAGGATCAACAACACATAATACCCCATTACATATTTTTATTTTAAATAAATAAATTGCATAAAAAATATATAAAATGTTAGCAAATAAAGAAAAATACAATAAAATGTTGAACGAATAATATTTACTTAACCAAAATATATTCATAATTACATTATAAAACAAAAAGGAGAAAATATGAATTCAGACAAACACGATTTTATCAAAGAGTTGAATAATAAAATATATTCAGCTACAAAATATTATCAAAAACAATATAAATTTGGAATTGGTATAGGAGAACATGATACGTGGAATAATGAAGCAGATGCCTTTAAACATACTTTTGGATCAGCTTATATGGCTATAAAATATTCTATCCCATTTTCAAAAATTTCTGGAGATATTCATGAAAAACAAAATCCTAATAATCCTAAAAATGAAGAAAATATGGATAAATGGAATAATCGTGTAGGTAGATTAATAGCAAAAGAAATAAAAAAAGAATATAAAGATACTTTAAAAAATATGACAGAAAAACAACTTCAAGATACTATTGCAAAAAAAGTTATACAAAAAATGAAATTAGGAAAACTTATTACTTCTCCTGAAGATAAAAGAAAGTATACAGGATTTGCTTCTGATATTCCTGAAGATAGAATTTTCACTTCAGAAGAAATAGGGAGAATGTCAAGTGATGAATTTGAGGATAGTGAAGAATTTATTAATAGACAACTTAAAAATTATGGGATTCCAAGAAATATTGAAGCCGAAGAAAAAGTTAAATGTGGGGATTTAATTTATGTAAATTCATATACCCGAGATGATGGAACAGAGGTAAGTGGGTATTACAAGAAGAAAATAGTTTTCGTGAGTTATAAGGAGAATTTTGCTCTCAGGACTTAATCCTCCACCAGTAAAAAAAGAGGCTTTTAAAAAGCCTCTTTTTTTTATGTATAATTCCATACAGTCAGCAAGTTTTCACTTAATTTATTCACAAGAGAAGTTCTCTTGTAATTATTTCAGAAATGATTAAATAAAAATAATCACACACACTCTCTGTTCTCTTAATTATTACCCTCTAATTTTTATTTTTATAAGTGTTTCTCTGTAAGTAAAAATACGTACGTAATATTACGTACGTAAAAATACGGACTTTTTTATTTTCTAAAATTTGTCATAATAGAAATGTATTAAAGTAACGCTATGAAAAGCCAAATAAGTAATACTAAAATGTAATATATTGGTGAAAATATTAAAAAATAACCAAGCCAAAACCTTATAGTTTTAGGTTTATTAAAATTTTCTAAAATCTTTAAGGGTTTAATTCTACCAGAATTTTGGAGGTGCCTTTCAATGAAATAGCAAATAAATAGTATAAATAAAAAAATATAAATACAAAAATTTACAAACATAAAGCTAAAAAATGCTATATCCGCAACTGAAGATGCATTTTCATGATTAATTTCATAAGTTATACATTTTGGGTAAATTCCGAATATAAAAATTATAGAGGCAATAAAAATCAGATACCCAAATAAAGAAATTAAATTTGTAGTAATACAATTTTTAAAATTTTTGAACATAGTAAACATATTAAAACAAAAGGAGTAAAAAATGAATAATCCAATTGATAAATTTAAGGAAGAAATGTATACCAAAACAAAAAAATATCAAAAGATTTATGGTTTTGAAATAGGAACAGGAAAACACGACACATGGAATAATGAAGCTGCTGTTAAAAACGCTTTATCATTTAACGGCAATGATTTAGTAATCGCTTTGCAAACAGGTGCAGGTAATGATGAAGTTCTTACAATTAAAAACTTCAAATCAACAGATACAACAGGTCCTAACGGAAGTGTTAAATTATTAATTAAAGAAGGCCTCGTTGATAAAGAAGTTGATTTAAAAGCAAGTACTTACGATGGTGTTCATTCAGATTTATTCCCATTGGCTGTAAATGCTACTGATAAAACAATAACCGGTAAATGGTATTCAGATACAATTGATGCAACAGTTGCTACATTCAATAGTGTTGATACATTCACTAAAGAAGGTGCTTCTTGGTCAAGAACAACTGCAACAGACGATGTTACATTAAGATCAAGTGATGCTGTTGGTGTAGATAAACAGTTACACTTGAATACAGCAACATTGTTGGAAGCAGTTGCATCATGGACAGGAAATTCAACAGAAGGTCTTGTTAATATTACAGATGCTGAGGCTTGGGCTGACAATACTTCATTCACAAAAGAATTTGTTATTGCAGCTGACAACGCAAACTGGGGTGCTATTACAGTATAGTATCAATGAACCTATAAAATTTAAAAACCACCCGAAAGGGTGGTTTTTTATTGCGTATTATATTATTTCTTAAATTTTTCTTTACTATCTGATTTATTATTGCTAAATTATAAATCTGGCACTATTTTTTTATTTTTATAATATCAACATTTTTTATTCCGTGCTTTATCCATAGGTTTACTTTTAGAGTTGTTTAACACTTTTATTTTCTATTGTAAGTTAAAAAGTATATTTAGATGTAATAATTTTTTTTAAAAGAAAGCGGTCAATTTCTTGACCGCTTTAAATTTTTTCAACTATCTTTTTATCTCATACATTTGGGTTGCTTTTCTTTTAAACA
>CACZSH010000061.1 GCA_902783785.1 uncultured bacterium
TGATGCTATTTTTCATGATTTACTTCACGTTATTACTGAATTTCAGCCCTTAAATTTTATTTGTAACAAATTGTAAACATTACAAAACTACTTTACATTTGTTTACAATTAAGTTTCAAAAATCATATTTGAAATACTACATTTTAAAATAAAAAAATTTCAATGTAGTTATGAAAAAATATAAATAATTAAATTGTAAAAACTAAAATCAATCCAATACTACAAACTTACATTTGTATAAAAAGAAACTTTTACTATTTAGACTGTAAGAAGCCACATAAAAAATCTTAAAGTTTTTTTACCTAAAAACCAAGTTTTTCTGTCTAACTTAAATTTTTATGAATACAGTTCATAATTTCATATCACTGCATAATCTGCATTATATCTCAAATTTTTCCGCCCAAACATTAACAAGATTTATAACGTTTTCACAACATTTTTTCATTGTTTGAACGGATATAAATTCTTTTTTAGAATGAAAATTAACTCCGCCCGTACCTAAATTCGGGGTTAACAAACCTCTTAAAGTAAGCATTGCTCCGTCCGTTCCACCTCTTACAACAGGTTCTTTCGGATTTAGCCCAGAACGTTTTATTGCTTCTTTTGCATACTCGATAACTTCAGGCCGTTCCATTAGTTTTTCTTTCATATTATGGTATTTTTCGTTTTCTTTTAATTCAATTCTACAACCTTTATACTTTTGTTCTGATATTTTTATTATGTCTTTTAATTTTTCTATTCTTTTTTTCGCATTTTGAAAATCAAAATCTCTTACAAGCATTTTCATAACAACTTTGTTTACATTACCAATAATACTATCTACATGGTAATAACCTTCTCTGTCCTTCGTAGTTTCAGGCTTTTCATCTTTAGGAAGTTTATTAATAATTGAACTTGCAACTTCTATAGCATTAACCATTTTTTTATAAGCATGCCCGCAATGAACAGGTATACCTTTTATGATAATTTCAGGATTAAAAGCATTAAATGTTTCGGATTCAATATTTTCAGCCTCAGAACCATCAACCGTATATGCAATATCTGCACCAAAATTTTCTATATCAAAATATGTTACACCTTCTCCAATTTCTTCATCTGGAGTTATTGCGATTTTTATATTTGGTCGTTTTATTTCAGGATGTTCAATTAATACATTAACCGCTTCAATAATTTCTGATATACCCGCTTTGTCATCAGCACCTAATAAAGTTGTTCCGTCAGAAGTTATAATTGTGTGATTTTTATATGGTTTTAAATCTGTTTCATCAATTATGGTTTCTTCTAAAAGTTCAATGTCTCCTTTTTCATATTCATGAATTTTTACATTTACAGGCCCTGTTGGAGCTTGTTCACTCGTATCCATATGCGCAATCAGACCAATAGTAAAAGTGTTTTCAATGTTACCTTTTAAGAAAGCTGTAACAATTCCTGTTTTATCAATTTTTATATTTTTAAGTTTCAGATTTTCTAAAATCGGAATTAACATATTTTTTGCAAATTCAACCTGTTTTTGAGTACTTGGTTCAATACCATTTTTAGATTCTTCACATGAACCAGTATCAATTTCTACCATTTTTACAAAATTTGACTTTAATCTTTCTTCGTTTATGTATTGTTCGTATCTACTCATGTTTATCTCCAAAAATTTTTATTCTGCAAAGTTTTCTATTTTGTAAGTTTTTATAAAATCTTTTGTTTGGTATGCTTCTTTTGCTCCTACAATTATTTTAAAATCAGGAATTTTTTCTTGTATTTTATCTCTTATAGGTTCTAATAAACCCGGTATTATAATTTCTCTTGTTTTTACTTTTTGTCTTAAATTTAACTTTTCTATTGTTTCCGCTATAACATCTGTTGTCAATTTTTCTGCGGCCCATGCAGCAAGCACACTCATTCCTCCAGTTGGAATTAATATCAGATATGACGGAATATCAAGTTCTTCTAATTCATTTGCCATCGTATAATACGTTAAACTAAAGTTTGTTGTTAAAAATACAACTGACTTTTCATCCGGTTCGTTAAACTCGTATATCTTTGACTCAACTTGTAAAGGAGCTTGCGGATCAGAATATATATTTTGCCTTAGAGCTATCAATGTAGAAAATAATGCTTCATCAAAATTTTCGAAGATTAATAAATTAGCATATTTACATATATAAAAACTCGCTTTTGCTGACAATTCAATTAAATTTTTATGAGATTCTAAATAAATATAGGTCGGATTTTGAAAATATTTATCATTCTCTAATACCGCTTTTTTTCTTGCGCAAATAAGATATTTCATTGTTTCGGAAAAAGATTGATCTTTATTTTTTATTTCTAGCAAATTAGAATTCAAAAGCTCTTTTTCAGTTAGTGTTGAAATACCTTTTTTTTCTATTTTCAGTCGCAAATCTTCAGAAAAATTTGAACCTTTCAATAAAACCCCGTCAATTTTATAGGTTTTTGACAATTTATTTATCTCAAATTTTAAAATTCTATCTAATTTTTGCTTAAAATCTTTACTGTCAGTATTTATTGAAATAAAAAATGCAGTAGGATTTTTAAATTTTTTATCATGTCGAAACATTACATTTTCCCCGCCAATTTTTACTTGTTGGGTTAAACCTAATTCAACTTCTTTTTGAGAACCGTTTTTATTTCTATTTAATATATCAAATAAGGCCTTATCTATATACGGACAGTTATTGATAAAATCAGAATTCTTTGCCAATTCTAATGCAAATGCCATACACGAATTAAAACCGCATTCTTTACAATTTGAATGTTCAGCCTTGCTTGATGCAGGAAGATATTTGAATATTTCTAAGCTTGATAAATTCATTTTACCAATCCTTTCAACAGAGAAATACTATCAGGATGGTTTAAAACCAAAACATTTGCCCCTGCAGATATAATAGAACCGGCTGTAACAACTTCTATCATTTTTGTTCTGAGTTTGAAATCTCCATAATTTGCATTCAAATTTTCACTTGAAGCTTCTTTTGTTTTTAAACTTTCTTCGCTGCAAAAAGCTATCATTGGCATATTTAAAAATTCATTACCTTTTAAGCCAGCTATTTTTACCCTCTCCATAATACTATATCCATATTCAAGACCATAACCTAACCCGCCCATATCAGTATCAATAAGTATTTTATTAAAATCCAAACCCATATTTGTTGTAAGTAAATTCATTTCCTTTAATTTATTTACATCAATCGGAGCTTTTATAACGACAATATGATTACCCTCTATAACTAATGGTACTATACTTTTGTAAGTATATTCATTTACAAATGATATTATACATTCTCTATCAAGAATTTTAATTAATTCGGGAATAAGTATTTTATCAATATCGTTAACATTTGTACCTCTTATCATAAGGGGGGTTGTTATGTGAGGAAGCAAGGTTTTCAATAAATTACATGCGTCATCTATTTGATTTATGTTATCAATATTAAATTTTAAACCTAATATATCGCATTCTGATTTTTGAGCTTGATTTATAAGGTCTATTTTATTTTCAAAAAACTGTCCATAAATATCTTTTACGATATGTGAGCTTTTTTCCGGATTAAAAATATTGAGTTCCAAAGCAAAAACAGGCTTTGATTTATTTCCATTTTCATTTAAAAAATAAAAAGATTTATCTCCACCTATCTTTAGTCCATTAAAATTTATCTCACGTATGTTTTGTTTAAAATCAAAACTACATGTATAAGTTTCTTTCATTCTTAATTTTTTCCATTAACTCATCAAATTCTTTTTCATCTAAAGTTTCTCTTTCAAGTAGCGATTTTGCTATTTGTTCAAGCATATCTTGATTTTGAGTTAAAAGAGTTTTTGCAATTTCATATTGTTCATTTACAATACGTTGAACTTCATTATCAATTTCAGCAGCAATTTCTTCGGAATAATCTCTTGTATGACCAAAATCACGTCCCATAAATACGTGATCTTCACTCTTTCCGTAAGCAAGATTTCCAAGTTTTTCGCTCATACCATATTTTGTTACCATATTACGAGCCAAAGATGTTACTTTTTCAAGATCATTTGAAGCACCTGTTGTAATAAAATCTTTTCCGTAAATAATTTCTTCTGCAACACGACCACCTAAAGTCATTGTTATTCTGTCAAGTAATTGAACTTTTTTCATTGTTAAATGATCTTTTTCAGGTAATGTTAATGTTACACCCAAAGCCATACCTCTCGGAATAATTGATACTTTATGAAGTGGATCACAATTATTTAAAAGTTTTGCAAGTAAAGCATGTCCTACTTCGTGGTATGCAGTATTTTCTTTTTCTGAATCAGATATAATACGGCTTTTCTTTTCTGGGCCTGCAATCACTTTATCAATAGCTTCTTCTAAATCATCCATTTCAATTTTTTCTTTATCATGTCGAGCTGCAAGAAGAGCTGCTTCATTTAAAAGATTTTGCAAGTCTGCACCTGTAAATCCGGGGGTACGTTTTGCTAAAACTTTTAAATCAACTTCACCTGAAAGCGGTTTGTTTTTAGCATGAACTTCTAAAATTTGTTCTCTTCCTAAAATATCAGGTCTGTTTATAACAATTTGTCTGTCAAATCTACCAGGTCTTAAAAGAGCATTATCAAGAATATCAGGTCTATTTGTTGCAGCAATTACAATAATATTTGTAGTTTCATCAAAACCATCCATTTCAACAAGTAATTGGTTTAAGGTTTGTTCTCTTTCATCATGACCACCGCCTAAACCTGCTCCACGCTGACGACCCACGGCATCAATTTCATCTATAAATATTATACATGGTTGATGTTTTTTCGCTTGTTCAAATAAATCTCTTACACGACTTGCACCAACCCCAACAAACATTTCAACAAAGTCTGAACCTGAAATTGAAAAGAACGGTACACCCGCTTCTCCAGCAACAGCCTTAGCCATTAAAGTTTTACCTGTTCCTGGAGAACCAATTAACAATACACCTTTAGGAATTTTTGCACCTAATTTAATATATTTTTCTCCATTTTTTAAGAAATCAACTATTTCTTCAAGTTCTTTTCTTTCTTCATCTATACCTGCAACATCGTCAAAAGTAACTTTAACTTTGCTGTCTAAAAGTAATTTTGCTTTACTTTTACCAAATGACATTGCTTGTGAACCACCTGCAGAAAGACCTCTTGCCATTATTATCAAAAATATAATGAACAATAACGGTAATATTAAAGAACCTAAAACATTTAATATCTGAGATGATTCACTAGGTTTTTTAACTTCTATAATAACATTATTTTCTTCCAATTTTGTTAATATATCAGAACCTTGTGGTATTAAAACTTTATACTGTAAAGTGGCTTTTTTTAACTCACCATATATAGGTTTTGGAGCTTTTTTTTCTTTTTCTGTTTGTTCCGGTTGCTTTAAAGGCTGAGCTATTAAAAATTCTTTGTCCATCTCAACACTTTTTATTTCACCATTTTCGACTTTTTGTACAAAATTTGTATATGTTAATTCTTGAGTATTTGTTGTTGGACCTGAAAATAGCATTGATACAAACGCTAAAATCATTATCCCCAGTATTACATACATTCCCGTTGATTGACTTTTATTCATTATATTGTTTCCTTCTATTTATTATCTCTTCTAATTATATTGCAAAATTATTTTTTATAAATACTGTAAGATTGGCTATTAATTATAATTTCTTAGTATTAAACGTTTATTTATTAATTCGCTTAGTTTTTCAAAATCAAAAGCATATCCTCTATACAAATAATCATAAACAGTTTTTAAAATAACATTAAGAATATCCGTATTTATTCTATTATTATCATAATCAGCCAAAACTTCCATTAAATAAGGATAAGCAACTTGTCCTCCAATTTCATTTATAAGTGAAAATTTCTTTTTAATATCAAAATATTCAAAATCCAGTTTTATCATTCGCAAATATCTTTCTGAAAATTCACTGATATTTCTTAAAACTAATTCAGGACTCTTATTTTCTGTTATATCATCATAATATGCGATAAAGAACGGAAAAATTTCTGTATCGTTTACTTTTAACTTTGTATTTTGAATACTTAAGAAATCTCGCAAAAATAGTTTAAACACATCATACATATCTGACTCTGTATAAATTTGAACCATTTCATCCCATATATAAATTAAATTCGGAATTCTTTTTACTAAATAAGAACGAATTAATTTAGTTGTATCAAGTCTGTTAGAATTTTTGTTAATTGTATAATAATACTCTAAACCCTCACCATTTTTGATTATTATATTATAACAATCAATCGATTTAAGGAGTTTATACAATTCATTTGCGGAAATTGATTCCTGTTTAATCTCTTCCCAAAAATTATGCAAAACCACAAATAAAGGATTTTCCTTTTCTTCATCAGATAATTTTTCTTTGTATATTATTTTTTCATAAATATCTTTATTTTGACCGTTTAAATTAAGTTTTACGCCATATTTACCAAGTAAATATCTTTCATATATTTTGGAAATAGCTTCTTCGTTTGCGGTATTTGTTTGTTTATAACATTCACACAAAGCAAACATTATTAAGCTAAGAGTTACAAGTTTTTGAATTCCTTCAACAACAATATATTCTCCGGCTTCTTTTTCTTCTAAAACAATATTTCCCAAATTTAAAGCTTTGTTAAAATCATTATATTGAAATAATTTTTTTATCATATTAGCAGAAACGCCATATGTATCATTATAATCTGCTACATACAACGTTTCTGCTTTACTTAATATTTTTAAAATTTTAGTCTTTTCAATAGCCATAATTATTTGTCAGATAAAATAAATCCGCCACTTTCAGCATTTTTTAAATTATCACCCTCTATTTTTGCTCTTAATGTTTTTATGTATTTGTATACATAATCTCTCGGTAAATTCAAAAGCTTTGCCAAATCTTTAGCAAAAACAACTGTATCTTTATTAGCAAGGAAATAATTAAATACCATTTGTTCTCTTTCCGTAAGAGGCTTTTTAAATTCAAAACCAGAGGAATCAATTTTTTCTGAAATTATAGCTTTTTCCTTTTTTATAGATTTAATTTCTTCTTTTATTTCAGGTTTCTTTAATGATTCAATAGCTTTTTCCGCCTTTACTTCTTTAACAGGCTCAGCCTTTGGAGCATAAACACTCTTAGAAAGTTCTCGTTCAACTCTTTCCGCTTTTTGAGAAACAGCTGAAATTCTTTCAATAGAACTGCTTCTATCCATTCTATAAGTAGTAACTGACGAACTTGATTGACCTTTCATTACTATATCAACCAAATCATTAGTATGTTTTTCTTCTTCTATTTGTTTTCCCAATCTTTTTGCAAATTCTTCTAACGTAATTTTTTCCAATGAACTTCGCCATTGTTTAATCTCTTCTTTCGTTAAATATTCCGGCATGTATTCTCCTAACAAAATATAATTAATAAAATTTCTAATCTCTATACTAATAATTTAACATGAATTTTTAACCCCAGAACAAAATATTTCATAACGTAAATTTTTATTATTAATAATTTACAAACTATTGCACATGCAATATTAAAGTAATATATGCCCTTTTTTTATTTTAAAGACATTACATGTAGTATAATACATGTATGAAAAAATTTGAGATTTTTAATAATTTTCATAATCCTGTATTAGTCATAGATGATTCAAAAAATATTGTTTATAAAAATAAGGTATTTGAGTCTCATTTTAAAGATTTTAATTCTCTTCAAAAATTTTCTCATAAAATAAATTTTTATGTCGATGTTTGCGCGATTTCAGACGACATATCTGCATACTCACCAATTGCACAAGCTCTTGCATCTAAAGAACCCTATACAGCTATTGTTAATTATCTCAGTACACAAATGAAATATTACAATATTACATCATTTAAGCGTGCTAAATATTCTATTTTAATATTTGAGGATATTACATGTAATATTAATTTAAATAAGTACAAGGATGAAAATTTAAGATTAACAGATAAACTTAAAGAAGTTTATAATGATTATCAAAATCTTTTAAAAACAAATCAAGATACACAAAATCAAGCAATAAAAATGATATTGATTAACAAAATATCTAATATTATCAGAGAATCAATAGATATTTCAAAAGTAATAACATCAGCAATTGGAGAACTTTCTACAGTTCTAAATGCATTTAAGGCATATTATGCAGGAATTAATACAGAAAACAGTTTTAAAATAACGGAAGTATACCCAAAAAGAAAAGAATCCATAATAGGAACAAACATTAGCTATGATGATAATACATACGCTAAAATTTTAAATAAAGAAACAGTTTCTTCTCACTGCATAAAAGAATATAATGAAGCAAAGCCCTTTGAAGCACCGGTAGTAAGAATTATTCTTCCTATATATCATTTAGATAATCTTTTAGGAGTAATTGTTCTTCTAAGCAGACAAAAAAGAGATTTAACTGCAGAAATAAATATTTTAGAAAGCATTTCAGCTCAACTCGGCAATGCCATAATTCAAGCTTCTTTATTTCAACAAATAAATAAACAAAAAAACGAATTACAAGACACATTGAAAGAACTTAAAGAAACACAATTACAACTTATTCATTCAGAAAAAATGGCATCATTAGGTCAACTTATAGCAGGTGTAGCTCATGAAATAAATACTCCAATAGGTTCTATAAAATCTAACAACAGCATAATGTCAAAACTCGTGAAACAAATTCAAGATAAAGAACTTGCAGAAATGTTTACAGAAACAACAAGAATAGATAAGATAGCAATAGATAGAATAAGTAATCTTGTTGTATCTCTAAAAAAATTTGTAAGACTCGATGAAGAAGAACTTCAAGAAGCTGATATTAATAAAGAATTGGATTTAACTTTAGATCTCATTTACCATGAAACAAAAAATAAAGCCGAAATAATTAAAAATTATTCGACATTACCAAATATAAAATGTTATCCAAATATGTTAAATCAAGTTTTTATGAATATATTAATGAATGCATGCCAATCAATAGAAAATAAAGGTACAATAACAATCTCCACAGCAATAGAAAAAGATAATCTGGTTGTAAAAATAAAAGATACAGGTAAAGGTATAAATAAAGAAAATCTAAATAAAATATTTGATGCAGGATTTACAACAAAATCTGTCGGAGTCGGAACGGGATTAGGATTGGCGATAAGTTTAAAAATTATTCAAAAACATAATGGAAAAATAACTGTTCAAAGTGAAGAAAATAAAGGAACAGAATTTATTATAAGTATTCCGATTGAACATGCTTAACATTTTGTTATAAATCACAGCTATTTATACTCTTTATGTGCAAATACTTAAAAAAACAATCATAGTTTTTAATAAAATAATCTCTTTGGAGTAAAGACAAGGCTTGAAAAAAATGCTATTATAGTACTATAAGTGTTAAACTTACCCTTAAAAATATTTGATGTATCGTAGAACGCAATAATAGTCGCATTTTTAAGTGTAACTTTGACAAATGTTACAAAATTGTAAACAAATTAAAACAAAAAAAGCAATTTTTTTAAAACTAAATACTTTATATAGGAGTAGGTAGTTAAAGATTATTTGGTAGTATAAACGGAGTAAGGTTATGACAATAAGTGTGAACAGTAAGAAAAAACAACTTAAAAAAACTTTTGATGAATTAATAAATGATTTACAAACAAGCAACTCAGAAAAAGTTCGTTATAACGCAGCAAGAATCTTAGGTGAAATGGGTGATTCTAAAGCTGTTGAGCCATTAATCGATGTATTAAAGAATGATAAAAATGGTTCTGTAAGATTATATGCAGCAAGAGCTTTAGGTGAATTAGGCGATGCTAAAGCTACTGTTCACTTAATTGAATCACTACGTGAAGATAGAAATGTTGACGTTAGAGTTAGAGCTGCAAGAGCTTTAGGTCGTTTAGGTGGTGAAATCGTTGTTGAACCTCTTGTTGAAGCTTTAAACGATGAAAACCCTCAAGTTTGTATTACTGTTACAGATGCATTAATCGAAATTGGTGATGTTGCAACAGAAGCATTAATGAAATCTTTAGATCATGAAAAAGTTAATGTACGTTGTGATGCTACAAGAGCTTTAGGTGAAATTGGAAACAAAAAAGCAGTTGATAAAATTATTAATATGTTACACGATGAATGGGTAAACGTTAGAATTTACGCTGTAACATCATTAGGCAAATTAAATGATACAAAAGCAGTTCCTGCATTAATTGAAGTTATGAAAGATCGTAACGAAAACGAATTAGTTAGAGCAGGTGCAGCTGCAGCTTTAGGTGTACTTCGTGACCAACGTTCATTATTACCTTTAAGAGAATTAATTATGGAAGCTGATGAACTTGGTGAATTAGAAGATACAGCTCTAAAATCATTCAAAAAAATTATGGCTGCTAACTGGCAACAAATCCCTGGTGCAACAGCTCAAAAGAAACCTGTAGTTGCAGCATTTTAATCAGATTTAAAATATAAAACTAAAAAATACTTAGTTCTATTGAACTAAGTATTTTTTAATAATCACCATCAATTATTTTAAATTTCATTCCGCTTTGAAAATTATAATTATTTTCAAACGGTATTAAATTACTTTGTGGATTAATAGGCGGAGTAAAACCTGTTGGCATACCCCTAAACAAATTTTTACTTCTTAATGCACTATGATGAGGACTGTAATAATGCGAATTTGGATTATTTTTTAATGCACGCTGCAAAGCTCTGTAACGAGAAGCTTCATTTCCGGATTGAATAGCTCCAAATGTTGCTTCTTCCATTCTATTAAGCCTTTGTGACGGAGATTCCGACATAAAATTATGATTAAGAATCTTTCGTTCTAATTTATTAAAAGAATGCGGTGAATAATATTTTTTATCAGAAAAAAAAGATTGTGGATAACTTTGGTAATAAAAAGATTTTGGAGTATATTGCGTTGTAGAAAATGAATAATCACAATAACCTTTATTTGCGATAATAAGCAAACATAACAGTAATAAAATTTTCTTCATAATATACACTTATATGAAAAAATTTTATTTTTTGTAATTAAACAGTCAGCCTATTTCAATGTCTAATTAGAAATATTAACCAAAGATTGAGAATGCTCTGTCAGCATTTTCATCAATCAAAGATTTAACTGATTCATATTCTGTACAGCAAGCTTGGTATTGAGTATCTGCCATTTTACTTTTCATATCAAGTATTTTTTCGGCACTTGTCAACTTAGCCGTTTCAGTGCGATAATAATCTTCAGCTTCGTCACGTTTTTTATCTCTCTCACGAGTGTCTATTTCCCAAATTTCTTGTGTTGAAGAACCTTTAGTTCCATTTGAAACTTGAACATTAACAGTAGCACTATATCCAATAGGATTACCGCTAGGATCTTTAACTACAACATCTCCTCTAATTATAGCTTGTTCTAATTCTTCTGATTTTTCTTTAATTTTCTTAAGTAATTCATCCCATGCAGAACTGTTATCCTCTTGACCGGCAGCGTTATCAACATTACCTGTACCACCGTTACCATTGTTTTCACCACCAGCAGAAGATGGGCTGCCACCAAGCATTTCAACTAACTTATTATAATCAAATTCAAGTTTCGTATTTGCATAATCAGAATATTCTACATATCCACTTTGATTAGCATAACCACTATTACCTTTTATAGTAGACTGATCTTTTACTAAATATTTTGCTAATTCTTTTATACTTACAGATGTACCGGCTGGTTTTGTATCACCATTACCAACATGAACAGACTCATTTAGCCAATAACTTGCATCAATTTGTGGTTTAGGTTCATTATCACCATATATTGTACCATCTGATTTAAATTTAGCAAAATTAGATTCTGATATAGCACCTAAAATACCGGCTTTTTTCAATAAATTTTCTAAATCTTTCATTGTAGTAGGCATGTTATCTTCTGATAATTCAGTATTTATATCAAAGCCATTATTAACGCCATTTGTACCATTTGTTCCATTCGTACCGTTGCTACCGTTAGTTCCGTTTGTACCACCAATACCATTACTTGATTTAAATTGTTCTGATGGTTCAATACTATATCCATAAGAAGTTAATGAATGATAGTTAAACGGAATGGTTACAGTTTCACCGCTTGTAGAAGAATTTGTAATAGTTTTACCTGTTAATTTCCAAGCATTACTGCAATCAATGTTATTAGCTTCTGTTAGCATTTGATTGTATGTTATAGATATATTAGAAGCTATCATAGAATTTACAATTTTTTCGTTAGAATAACGCATACATTGTAATTCAAGATCATGCATTCTTGATGTTAATGTCAACAATCTAGCTTGATTTGCTGCTAATCCCATTACTTTTTTCCTTTCCTTTATACTTATCGGCATAATGAATATAAGACTTTAGAGGATAAAATCGTCAAAAAGCATGTCTGCAAGGCTTTTTTCATGATTTTTATACTGATTTTACTGGGTTTCAGGCACCTATTTTTTAATTGTAACAAATTGTAAATATTGTTTTTCCTGTAACATTTGTTTACAAAAACTCATTTTTAATAAATTTGTAAAATTTTCAAAAAATTTTTGGAACAGAATTTGAAAAAATTTTTAGACAAATTTTTATTGAATTTTTAAAAATTTTACAAAAATTTATGTATCTATTTTTTGTTAACTCAACAATCAAGTAAAATAATTTTTCAAAAAGAAAACAAATGAATTAGAATACAAACAAAAAAAATGAGATGTTTAGTGGCAAAAGTATACAAATATATCGTAAAAGAAAAAAAATTTGATAATTACATTTATGCGTTTAGACAATCTCTAAACTTCTTCATCTATTTTTTCTTTAACTTCAAATGGTGATTTAACTATAATAAGAAGTTTTGTTATTCTGACACCGTCTATTTCTTTAACTGTTAGTGATAAATTTTTCCAGTAAACAACATCATTAACTTGTGCAATTCTGCCCAAAACTTTTAAAACCAAACCTGCAGTTGTATCAATATCTTCATCTTCAAAGTAGCTTTCATCAACATCAAAGAATTCAGCAAGTTCATCAAGTCTTACCATAGCATTAACAAGATAAGTATTATCTGCAACTTTTTTTATATCAACTTCTTCTTCCTCATCAAATTCATCTTGAACTTCACCAAACACTTCTTCAAATACATCTTCCAATGTAATTAAACCTGCGGTACCGCCAAATTCATCTACAACAATTGCTATTTGTGCCTGTTGTTTCTTAAATTCAATTATTAAATTGTCCATTGTGATTGTTTCAGGTACACAAAGAATTGGACGCATTATATTTTCAATTTTAAACTCTTCATTATTTATATTACAAGCATAAATATCTTTTACGTGTAAAAATCCTACAATATTATCTATATCATCACCATATACAGGATATCTAGTATATTGATTTTCTATTGTAAATTTTTTCACTTCATCATAAGTAATATCTTTAGACAAACAAACAAGATCAGTTCTAGGTATCATAACTTCTCTTGCGGTTAAATCTGAAAATTTAAAAGCATTATGTAAAATTTCTTTTTCAGTTTCATTCAAAACACCTTCTTTATAACTTGCATCAACAAGCATATCTAATTCTTCTGTTGAATGAGCAAAAGAAGCCTTTGGTCTTTCTATTTTCAATACTTTTAATACAAAATTACAAAAACCGTTCAATAATTTAACAAACGGATTAAATATTACGGACACAATAAGCGTTGGTCTTGCGACTACAAGAGCTGTTTCTTCTGTATTTTGTAAGGAAATCAATTTAGGAACTTGTTCTCCTAATGCAACGTGTACAAAAGTAACAAAAATGAATGCCGCTACTGATGATACAGTATGAATAGCTATAAGTTGAGCATCTTGAGGAGGTAAAATATCATTAAACATTGTTTGAATTATAGAAGAAATTGTAGCTTCACCTACCCAACCAATACCGATACTTGCAAAAGTTACACCAAATTGTGCAACACCTACAACCTTATCAAGATTGGCAATCTGTTTAAGAACCAAATCTGCTACTTTATTACCCTGTTTAGATAATTCTTCCATTCTAGTTTTTCTTACCTTAACGAAAGAAAATTCAACCGCTACGAAAAAAGCATTTGCAAACAGTAAAAATCCAATTATACAAAACTTAAACAGGGTACTGACAACATCCATTAAAATTTTACCTTTTTTCTCTTAACATTTTTATATGTTATAATATACCATAAAAAAAATCAATATTTTTACAAGAAAAGGGAAATTTTGTGAGATTAGATAAATTTTTAAAAGTTTCAAGATTAATAAAGAGAAGAACTGTTGCAAACGAAATCTCTGATACAGGAAGAGTTTACGTTAACGGAAACATCGCAAAACCAGCTAAGACTCTAAAAGTCGGAGATGTTATAAAAATTGAATATGCAAATAAAAATGTTGTTGTAAAAGTTTTGATAATACCAACTGGAAATGTTAGTATTCAACAATCAGGTGAACTTTATGAAATTATAGAGGAATAA